>NZ_JBITGE010000009.1:0-206032 GCF_044456785.1 Micromonospora sp. NPDC050795
ACAACACCGACCACACCGATCCCAGCCCGATCGCCGCTTAACATCAAACGGATCCCGCGATGGCCGTCTCTTACACCACCAGCGCGGACGTGACCGCGCTGCGTCATTGGTGGATCGAGGTGAACGACAAGCTGGCTGGTTGGGGCTGTCTGCGCTGGCATTCAGGGCCGGAGGTGGAACTGGACACGTTCGGCCTCAGACCGGAGTACACCGGTCATGGGTACGGTGGTTGCGCTTTGTCGCTGCTGACGCAGGCCGCATGGAATCAGCAAGGTCCGCAGGGCAGTGCAGAGCAGGGCGGCCGAACCCGGCGGGTCTGGCTCCGTACCTCGAATTGGGATCATCCGCACGCGCTGCCGAACTATCTGGCCCGCGGCTTTGCGCTGGTCGAAGGTCGCACTTAGAGACGGTCCCGGAGTGTCAGTCGTGGGTGGAGGCGGCTGGCGCGCGCAGATGGGCGGTGGTGCTACGGCGGGCCGAGGTCGACCATTCCACCGATTCTGGCGACGATGCCGTCTGCGCTGTGTGTCGCGCTGGCGAAGACCGATGATGGGCTTTGATGCGTGTCGCCCTGGTGGATTCGATCGCGTTGTTGCCGGATGTGTCGAGCAGGTGAGCGGCGAGGCAGCCGACACTGTTGGCATTTGCAATGTCCTCGTCGACGCCGATCGCTGGGGCGAACATCCGGGCTGCGCCCGTTCTTGCGGTTGGGGGCAGCGCGTAGGTGAAGCAGCCGAGATATCCGAGTAGCCGACACTCGGTTGCCAGCCGATCGAAGGCGGGCCGCATGGACAGCAGTGTGCGGCGATCCCGGACGGGAACGAGGAGTCGTGGCCTGCCCGGCGACGCGACCCGTAGGTCGGCGGCGATGTCTGCTCGTTCCAGGCCGAGGGCCGCGATGATGCCACCGCCAGTAGCGTCGGCATGGTCCGACAAGGCGATGACGCCCTGGTCGAACCAGACCTCAATGCCGTTATGGCGCCGGATGGCGGTGGTGGCGAAGGTGCGGCCTCCGCTGCGTTGGCGGCCGTGGTGCTCCATGGCGCCGCTGCGGTCCAGCAGCACGGCCTGCGCGGCGATGGTGCCGTGCCCGCAGTTCGGCAGCTCCCCGGTGCTGGTGAAGAACCGCACCCCGGGTGCGTCCGCTGTGGTGGTGTCGACGAACGCGGTGTGGGAGGTGCCGGCCCTCAGGGCGTCGCGTGCCGTTCGGCGTCGATGAGCATGGCATCGTCGATCACGACTGTGGTGGGGCTACCGCCTTCCCCGTAGCGGGTGCAGGCGTTCACCACCGCCACTGGTGGGCCGGCCATCAGGGGGCCGTGACGTCGGCGAAGCTGGGAGGCCCGCCGGGCGGCATCATCGTGGCGGGTTGTGCCATCAGGTCGGGCGTGAACGGCGTTTCGAGCGCTGGGATGCGAGCCATGACCAGACTCCGATGCTTCGGATTCAGAAGCACGGTAGCGATTTCGCTTCCGAAACGCCAGGGTAGACGTTTCGCGGGTTTAGGCCTTGTCGTCCACGCTCAACGTCGAGGCCCATGCGTCGGACCAGCGAACGAGCGGGCGCAAGGCCTGGTAGGCGCCGCGGCCGAGGTCGGTGAGCGCATAGGCCGTGTCCGCCTGCTGAGCGACGAGGTGGGCGTCGAGCAGCTCGGTCAGCCGCTGCCGCAGCACGCTGGATGACATGTTGTCGCAGCGCTGCTGGAGCGCGCGGAAGCCGACCGGACCATGCTGCAACTCCCAGATGATGCGCAGGTTCCAGCGACGCCCGAACAGGTCGAGGGCGGCCATGAGGGGTCGTCCGGTACTCGATCCGCGTACCGGCTTGCCCGGCCTGGCTGCCGTCATCGCCCGCGCCGCCCCTCTTGATGCTTCGATATTCGATACAGTACCGTCCGATGTGCTGATTCGATTTCCGAAGCGATCGGGGCTGCTTCGTGAGGCGATTGCGCACTGCGTTGTGTGACCGGTTGGGCATCGATCTGCCAATCATTCAGGCGCCCGTGGGTTCTGCGGCGGTACCGGAACTGGCGGCGGCGGTGTCCGAGGCCGGTGGTCTCGGCATGCTGGCGTTGACGTGGCACACCCCAGATCAGGCACGGCGGAGCATCCGGCGTACCCGGGAGCTCACCACCCGGCCGTTCGGGGCAAACCTGGTTCTCGACTTCCCGGTGGACGATCTGCTCACCGTGTGCCTGCAGGAGAAGCTGCGGATCATTTCCACCTTCTGGGGCGACCCGTCGCCGGTGCACGGCCGGATTCACCGGGCCGGCGCGCTGCACCTGCACACGATCGGTGACATCGCCGAGGCCGTGCAGGCTGTCACGGCCGGGGTGGCCGTCGTCGTGGCCCAAGGCTGGGAGGCGGGCGGTCACGTCCGGGGCGGCACGACCACCATGTCTCTGGTGCCGGCGATCGTCGACGCGGTCGGGCCGGTACCGGTGGTGGCTGCGGGAGGAATCGCGGACGGGCGTGGCGTCGCGGCGGTGCTCGCGCTCGGCGCCCAGGGTGCCATGCTGGGCACCCGCTTCCTGGCCGCTGCCGAGGCCGCCACCCACGAGGTGTACCGGCAGCACCTGATCGCGGCCACCGGAGCGGACACCGTACACACTCTCTGCTTCGACGGCGGATGGCCGAACGCCACGCATCGCGCGCTACGCAACACGACCCTTCAGCGTTGGCAGGCGGCCGGCTCGCCGCCCGCCCCACTGCGGCCCGGCGAGGGTGATGTCGTCGCCATCGACGCATCTGGCGAGAGCCGACCTCGATACGAGGACCTGATTCCGTTGCCCGGGATGACCGGTGACCTGTCAGCCATGGCCCTGTACGCGGGCCAGTCCGTGAGCCTCGTCAACGACGTCCTGCCCGCTGCCCGCCTGCTCCACGACATCGCCGGTCAGGCCACCGCCACCATCGACCTGCTAAAAAGCCAGGCGACGTGATGTCAATTCCATCTGCGTTGTTGTTCGATGTCGACGGCGTGCTGGTCGACTCCTATCCGGCATACCGCCGGATCTGGAGCCGGTGGGCGACGCTACGCCACCTCGACCCGGACCTGGTCTGGTCCCATACCCACGGCCGCCGGCCCGTCGACACCATCGCGGTGGTGGCCCCGCACCTCGACGTTGACGCCGAGTACCGGCTCGTTCGAGAAATCATGGCCGCCGAAGGCGACGCCTTCCCCGTCTACCCCGACGCCGCCGCCGTGTTGAGCCTGCTCGATGGTCACCCGTGGGGTGTGGTCACGTCGGGTCGAACGCCGACCGTGAAGCAGCGGCTGCGCGCTGGCGGCCTGCCGGATCCTCCCGTCCTGGTCGACAGCAGCCAGGTCCGGCGCGGCAAGCCGAGCCCCGAGGGCTATCTGCGCGCGGCACACCTTCTCGACACCCCCGCAGCGAACTGCCTTGTGATCGAGGACGCTCCCGCCGGGATCGAAGCAGCCCGGCTTGCCGGCATGACGGTCGTCGCCGTCCGCACCACACACCCTGCCGACGAACTGACCTGCGCTCACCACCGTGTCGACACCCTCAGGGACACGATCCCCCTCCTCGCGGACTGGCTGAAGGGGCCTCCACCATGAACGAGGGGACCGAACAGATCGATCTGGTGGTCCTCGGGGCAGGCCCGGGCGGCTACGTCAGACCGGCTGTCGCTGGCTCTGGAGGTCGTTGGCCCAGCGACAGAAGGGTCCTCGCGCTGTGCCGAACCGCAGGCAGCCTGCCCGCTACCATCCACGCGTGACACGAGCCCGTCGATGGATGCGATGGATCTTTCTCGTCAGTGGTGTGGTTTTTCTGGCGGCGGGCGGTTACTGGCTATTCACCACAACCCGGGCTCAGGCCAACGGGCAGGCGGGTTGGACCGGTGGGTTCATCGCGGTAGCCGGGTTGGCGTTCGGGATGGCCCAGGTTGTTCTCGGCGCCCTGGCGCTGCGCCGACAGCAGCCGGCCCGCGACGTAGCGTCGACCATGGCACCCGCGGGAACACCAGGGATGATCTCGCTTGCCGTGCCGGAGCCGGCCGCATTCACGCGGGGCCGTGACGAACTGGTCGGCGAGCTCACCAGGCTCAATCGCGGGTGGTACCAGCCAGCGGCGCGGGTACGGGTGCTGCACGGCATGGGCGGTGCGGGCAAAAGCACTGTGGCTCAGCTGGTGGCCAGGCGATTCGCCGATCGTAAGGCAAAGGTCTGGTGGGTCTCGGCGGCGAACGCCACCGCCCTGCAGACCGGCATGCGGCAGCTCGTCGCCGATCTCGGCGCCTCCGATCACGACATTCAGCGAGCCTGGTCCGGGCTCACCGGCGCTCCGGATCTGCTCTGGAGGCTGCTGTCCGCCGTTCCCGGACGGTGGCTGCTGGTCATCGACAACGCCGACGACACCCGGTTGCTGGGACTGGACGGTGAGCCGGTCACGTCCGCTCGGGGGTGGGTCCGGCCGGTACCGAACCGTCGGGGATCCCTACTGATTACCACTCGCGACGGCGACCCCGAGGTGTGGAACACCACCTGGTGCCGAATGCACCCGATCCCGATGCTGTCCGCCTCCGACGGTGCGGCCGTACTGCTCGAACACGCCGGGAACCGCGCGGGTGGCGTACGAGAGGCCGTCGCACTGTCGCAGCGTCTCGGCGGCCTGCCGCTGGCTCTCAGCCTGGCCGGCCGTGCCCTGGCCGACGCACAGCAATTGCGGCTACCCGGCATCGCGACCACCTTCGCGGCCTATCAGGCCGCGATCGATCAGCTCGGCGAGGCCACCATCGGCGAGGCCGTAAGCCGTACCTGGGAATTGTCGCTCGACCTGCTCGACAGTCGCGGCCTGCCTGAAGCCCGGTCGCTGATGTGGCTCCTCGCCACCTTCGCCGACGCGCCGATTCCGACCGGGCTGCTGGGACCACCGTTGAATCCCCGCGATACGCAGGAGTCACTGCGCGCCCTGGCCACACTTGGCCTGATCACAGTCGAGGATGGCGAACAGGACGCGGCGAGCCTGCGCATCCATCCGCTCATCCGCGCCGCCGCTGATCCGGTGGCCCAGTTGAGCCTGGCGGTCACACTGCTGGCCGGATTCGCCGACGGCGACCCGGACGACTCCGGGCAGTGGCCACGGTGGCAGGCCGCTGCCCCGCATGCCATCCACCTGCTCAACCAGGCAGCCCGCACCACCGACACCGGCCTGATCATCCGTTCCGCTCGCATTGCCGAAGACGCCGCCCGTCACCTCAATGCCACTGGGCTGTACGCCGTAGCCCTCGACCACCTGAGCGCCCTGCGGTCGATCCGGGATCGGGAGCAGGGCGCACACCATCCCGACACCCTCACCACCCGGTACCGCCTGGCATACACCACCGGATTCGCCGGCGATCCGGTGGCCGCACGCGATCAGTTCGCCGCGCTGTTGTCCGCTCAGGAACGGGCGCTGGGCACCGACCACCCGGACACCCTCGACACCCGCAACCAGCTGGCCCGCTGGACCGGAGAGACCGGCGACATCGTGGCGGCCCGTGATCAGTACGCGGCACTGCTACCCGTCCAGAGGCGCATCCTCGGCCCAGAACATCCGGCCACCCTCGCGTCATGGCAGGGGCTCGCCCAGTGGACTGGCTGGTCCGGCGACGCAGCCGCTGCCCGCGATCAGTTCGCCGCGCTGCTACCGGTCCGGGAACGGGTACTGGGCGACGAACACCCGGACACGCTGGCCACCCGGCATCGGCTGGCCCAGTGGACCGGCTGGTCGGGCGACGCCAGAGCGGCCCGCGACCTGCTCATCGGCGTGGCCGACAGTTTCCGCCGGACACTCGGTGCGGAGCACCCGGATTGCCTGCACGCCCAACATCACCTGGCGCGCTGGATCGGATACGCGGGCGATGCCGCCGCTGCTCGCGATCGATTTGCCGCGCTGCTACCCATCCGCGAGCACGTCCTGGGCCCGGAACATCCCAACACCCTGGCCACCCGCCATGGCCTTGCCCTCTGGATCGGATACGCGGGCGACGCCGCCGCCGCACGAGATCTGTTCGCCGCACTCGTCCCCGTCCGCGCACGCGTCCAAGGTCCGGGACACCCGGACACGCTGGGCAGCCAGCACGAACTTGCCTCTTGGACGGGAAAAGCGGGCGACCCCGAAGGCTCCCGGGCCCAATTCGCCGCGCTGCTGCCGGTTTGCGAACGGGTGCTGGGCACCGACCATCCCGACACCACCGACACCCGCCGCAAACTGATCGAGCTTCTGGACGGAACCACCAGGCCAATCCCGAACGGCGATCGCGGACACTGAGATCCACGAGGACCGTGGCGACCAGGATCGTCGGCGGACGGGAGCCGGCGGCACTGACCTCAATAGGAGCGTCGGGATGGCCGGGGCGAGTCGCATCACCGGCAGGCGTTGGGGGTACGTGCTGTCGATGCGCCTACATCCTGGTGAGGTAGAAGCCGTTGGCTGGCAGGTCGTGACCGTGTTCGACGCCGTTCGGCAGTTACGCGACGCATCACCAGACGTCAGCGGGCGTCCGCGGGTGATCGCTATCGACGGCCGGGGTGGTGCAGGCAAGACGAGCCTGGCTGGGAGACTGCGTCAGGTGGAACCCAGCTCGGCCGTCGTGCACACCGACGACGTGGCCTGGAACCACGCCTACTTCGACTGGGGTGCCGTACTCACCGAGAACATCCTGCGACCCCTGCACCGGGGGGAACCGGTGGACTTCCGTCCCGACGCCTGGATCAGTCACGATCGAGCCGGATCGATCACCGTCCCCGTCGACGTCGACTTCGTGTGGGTCGAGGGCACCGGCATCATCCGGGAGGAAATGGCCCCATGGCTGGACGCCTCGATATACCTACAGGGCGATCTTGATGATCAGGAGCGCTTGTTGGTCGATCGCGACGGCGACTCTTCCGAACAGCGGGAACACGTGGCGAGTTGGCTGCGGGAGGAACTGCCCTTCATGCTGCGAGAACAGCCGTGGCTCCGAGCCACCCTGATCGTCGCGGGCCCTTCACCGGTAGATCACGACCCGGACACCGAACTGGTCGTAGCCCGACCGCCGAGCCTCTAGAACCTGAGCGCTGCAGCGGTGCCGGGTCGCAGATCAGGTGAGCCAAGGGGCTGGCCGGCGGCGGTGTGTCGAGGGCGACTGCGTCGGCTGGCGTCATCGGGCAAGATCGGCGCATGGTCAGCATCAGCCAGGAGTCCAGTGACGAGACCGCGCAGCGGTTGCGGCGGGTCATCGCGGCCGCCGAGCTGGTCATGTTCGATGGTGAGTGGTCGTTCTTCGAGGCACCGCTCACCCAGCCACCGGCCTTGACGACTGACCTGCTGGCCGTGGTGCGCGACGAGGACCGGTGGTCCTGGTTGGCACCGGGTGCCGGGACCGATGGTGAGCGCTTCGCGGTGTTCTCGGTGCACTTCCCGCCCGACGTGGACAACAGCGGGTTCGTCGGATGGCTGGCCACCGAGTTCAAACGCCGGCTGGGCACCGGCGTGTTCGTCATCTGTGGTCACAACAGCGAGCGCGGTGGCATCTACGACTACTGGGGCTGCCCGGCACAGGTCCGCGCCGAGGCCGCGCAGGTCCTTGCTGAGCTGCGCGCCGGTCGGTAGCCGTCCGCATCAGGTGGCCGACTCCCGAACATCGGAGAGATCGCTGGTCCGATACCAGCACCAACCACCCTCAGTTCCATGATCCAGAGGCCGTGACCCGGGATCGCAAGCGGTCGACGGCGGTGACGGCCTCAGTAGGATGCTGAGATGTCTCGGCCGGTGAACATCGCCGTGCCCTCGCGCGCCGGGTGTTGGGCGCTGTCTCGACCGCCACCCTCGACGTGCTCGACGTGCTGCGCGACGGCGGGCATCCACTGGCCCTCATCAGCAACGCCACCTCCGAGACCGCCGAGGCATGGCCGCAGAGCTCGCTCGCCCGCCGCCTCGACGTCGCGGTCTTCTCGTGCGAAGTCGGGCTTGCCAAGCCCGACCCGGCGATCTACCGCATCGCCGCCGAGCGCCTGGGCGTCGCTCCGTCTGAATGCGTCTTCGTCGGTGACGGCGCGGACGGCGAATTGGCCGGCGCGGCAGCGGTCGGCATGACCGTGCTTCGTACGACTGAGCACAACGACACCGACCCGAGCTGGGGCGGGTGTGCGTTCGCCAACCTTGGCGACCTGCCGACCCTGCTGCGCGAGTCGACCGTGCTGTTTTCCGCTTCGACGCTTGACGGTCGGCTCGGGTGACCACCTCAGAGAGTGAGACGCCCCCGCCGACCGACGTCAGCGGGGACGCACCGTTCGCAGCCGAATGAGGCTACTGCTCGGCGCCGACGAGGCTGGGCGAGTCGCCCTCTCCCGATACCTTCGCACTCACCAGTGAGGTGAGCACTGACAGCACCGCCGCACCGGACGCGATGCCACCGGCCGCTGCCCAGTCCGCCTGCCAGGCGTTGAACACGACGTCAGCGCCCCAGTAGAGCAGCAGACCCTGTGCGGCGCTCTTCACCGCCCGCTCGGCGGTGGCCTTCCAGAACCTCGTGGTGAACATGTTGATACCTCCAGGGGTAGGTTCATCGGACGGTCCATACGTCAAGAATGCCTGGTCAGAGGCGGTTAGTGCTTGCCGCGCTGCCCGGGGCGCCAGCGGGTACGGCAGCGGCCAGAACGCGACCCAGGTGCAGGACGAGAGCACCAGGAGCGCCCCTGCCAGGCCGGCAAGCGACTCCTCGGTGGGCCGGCCTCATACAGTGGGCGGGGCTGGTCTTGACGATGACTTCTGCGGTGCGGGTCGGGCTACGGTGTCGGCTTCCGGGGTGTCGGGTTGGGGCCAGCCGGTGCAGGCGTGTCCGCGCCTGGTGACGACAGGTGGGAGCCGGCGGTGGAAATGGTCGAGCGGCTCATTTCCCGGACGGATGCCGCCTACCAGCGCTGGTTGGCGTGTGTCGCCGACGACGTCGTCGCCGGTGGAGTGGTCATCTACTGCCTGGAATCCCTGGTGGAACGCAACGCGACCTACCGAGTCGGCGAGTGGCTCACGGGTTACCTCCTGATCGGCCAAGAGGGCGATCGGGGATTCTTCCTCAGGTGCGACGGCGGCGGGCCGGTGTTCTGGGCCGACCTGGGCGGTCTCGGGGAAGTCGACCTCGATGTTGCTGCCTCCGGGTTCGAGGTGTGGCGGCGTTCCGGTTTCGCTCTGCCGGCCGACCCGGATCCGGACCTACCACTAACCGCCGACGTCTATGTGGACGGGATTCCGCTCGACGGGGTTCAGTTGCTGTCACGGGTCAGGAAGCTGCTGGGCGTGGACTGGCGGTTCGGGGATCTCGGGGCCCTGCTCGCCGCCCAACCGATCCTGGCGGCCAGGTCAGCTCATCTGTACGCGCTGCGCCGCGACCTGGAAGGCGCCCATGAGTTGCGGCCATACCTGCTCTACGCCACCGACCACGGATTGGAAACGGTGTGGTCGACCGGCAGCGTGGTCGCAGTGTCACGCGCCGGTCAAAGCTGTAAGAATCTTGTGGACGGAGCCGGTGCGCGGGGCGAGGAGAAGGCATGAGCGACTGGAATGACAAGATCATCGCTGAGTTTCGCGCCAACGGTGGGCAGGTCGGTGGTCAGTTCGCTGGCGCTCCGCTCCTGCTGTTGCACACTGTCGGTGCCAAGAGCGGCCAGCCTCGCGTGAACCCGATGATGTACCAGAAGGTGGACGGCGGCTATGCCGTGTTCGCGTCCAAGGGCGGTGCGCCCAGCAATCCGGACTGGTACTACAACCTGCTTGCCCACCCCGAGGCCCAAGCCGAGATCGGTACGGACAAGGTCGAGTTGGTCGCCAGGGTTGCCGCCGGGGACGAACGGGAACGGATCTGGAGCGCGCAGAAGACCGCGTATCCGGGCTTTGCCGACTACGAGCGCAAGACGACCCGACAGATCCCAGTCGTCGTACTGGAACCCGCACCGTAGGCAGGCTCGGTACAACCACGTTCAGATCTGACACGTGAGCGCGTCGGCGGGGGCGCCCCGCCGACGCGCTCACCAGAAGACGGCGTCTACGGTTTGCGGGCGAGGAGCCCGACGAAGGTGTGATAGGTGTCGGTCTGCACCGTGGTCGGTGCGTCCGGCTCTGGGCGCCATTCGGCCAGCGGCACCAGACCCGGCTCCAGCACCGTCAGCCCATCGGCGAACGAGAGAATCTCCTCGTCTGTGCGCCAGCGGCCGGTGCCGAGCGATTCGTTGAAGACCCGCTCGACCTCGCGGGCCTTGCGGGAGCCCTCCGGGTCTCGCTCGCCCGGGTCGCGGAAGTGCGAGATCGCCACGTAGCTGCCGGAGGGCAGCGCGTCGATCAACGCGGCCGCCACCGCCTTCGGGTCCTCGTCGTCGCCAAGGTGGTGCAGGATGGCGAAGAGCAGCAGGCCGATCGGCCGGTCGAAGTCGAGGAACCGGCGTACGTCGGGGTGGTTGAGGATCTCCTGCGGCTCCCGGATGTCCGCCTGGATCACCGTCGCGGTGCCCTCCGCGGCGAGCAGAGCCCGCCCGTGCGTCAGGACGATCGGGTCGTTGTCCACGTAGACCACTTGAGCCTTCGGGTTCTGCTCGGTGGCGACCTCGTGCACGTTGCCCTGGGTGGGCAGCCCCGATCCGATGTCGAGGAACTGATCGATGCCGGCCTCGGTGACCAGGAATCGGATCACTCGACGCAGGAAGGCCCGGTTCGCCTGGCCGGCTGCCGGCCCGTCCGGTGTGATCCGCAGGGCGTGCTCGGCGACCTGCCGGTCGACCTCGAAGTTGTCCTTGCCGCCCAGGAAGAAGTCATAGACCCGGGCCACGCTGGGAATGTTGGGGTCGATGCCGGGGGGTGCCGCCTTGTCGCGGGTCACAGGCGTCTCCATTCGATCGGGATTGGCGCGGGCTCGGGCTCTGCGGGCGGTGCCGGCGTTGCGGCGAGTCTAGCGATCGGAGGGATTGGATTTTGCCCCACTGGTATCGCTCCCAGTGAATCGTTCGACCGCACCCACATGTGCTGGGTTAATCAGCGGCCGAGGTGTGAGACACGTTGGCGATCATCGATGTCTTGCTGCATCGTCGACGTATGACAGGCGCTCCCTCGTCCTCGCTGATCCGCCGACTGCGGCCGGGCCTGCTGGTCGCCGTCGTGCTGTCGACGGCGGTGCTCGCCAGCGCTCTGGGCGCCACGTCGGCGGCCGACGCCGGCACCGTGACGCCCGCCGCGTACCCGTTGGTCGCCCCGGCGCCCGCTGGGGCCGCGGTGTCCGTCGCAGCGACGGCCCGGACCGCCACACCACCTCCGACTGCGCCGTCCAGTACGCCGAGCACCTCGCCCGTCCCGCCGAGTGCGCCCACGAACCTGACCGCCAGCGAGGTCCGCAGCGCGTCGGTCACCCTCACCTGGACGGCCGCCACGTCCGGCTGCTGCGCCATCACCGGGTACGACATCACGTACTACCAGGAGTTCGGCGACATCGTCTTCAGCGCCAGCGTCGGGGCCGTCACCAGCACCACGATCACCAGCTACCTTGGGGCGGGACAGCAGTACACGTTCCGATTGATCGCCCGGGACAGCCTCGGGCAACGCTCGAACTGGTCGAATGCGCTGACAGTGGTCACCCCGGTGACGGACACCGGCCCGGACACCACCCCTCCGACCGCGCCGCAGAACCTGACAGTCGGCGAGGTGGCCGCCTCGACCGGCACGCTGTCCTGGTCGCCGTCGACGGACAACGTCGGCGTGCTCGGCTACAACGTCTACCGGTTCGACGGCTGGTTCACGTCGCAACTGGTCGCCACCGTGCCGGGTACCACGTACACGGCGCCGCTACCTGCGTCGGTGCCGCTGCGCAACCTGTACTACGTGCGGGCCCGGGACGCGGTGGGCAACGTGTCGATCGCGTCCAACACTGTCACTCTGCCCACGACGACGACCACTCCGACGCCCCCGCCGCCCTCGACCTGCCGGGTGACCTACCGGAACCAGTCCGAGTGGCAGGGGGGTTTCGTGGCCACTGCGACAGTCCACAACGCCGGGACGGCACCGATCGACGGCTGGATCGTCACCTTCAGCTTCCCGGGGGACCAGCAGGTCACCTCGGGGTGGAACGCCACGATCGGCCAGACCGGGGCCGTCGTGACCGCTCGTAACGTCGACTGGAACCGCGTCCTCGCGCCAAACGGCTCTGCGACCTTCGGCGTGCAGGGGCGGTGGGGCGTCAGTGACGCCCCACCGACCGGCTTCTCGCTGAACGGCGCTCCCTGCACGGTGGGCTGAAGGAGTCTCGTGAACACGCATTCGGCCACACCCCATCACCGCAGTGCCAGGGCTCTGCTCGCGGCCGTCGCAGTCGGCGTCCTCGGCGTCGCCAGCACGCTCGGCGGCGCACCCGCGCCCGCCTCCGCCGCGAACACGCTCACCATGCGGGGTGCCGACGTCTCCTCGTTGCAGCGCAGCCTGGATCTGGGCGCCAGGTACTACGACGCCGGTGGCGTCGCCCGCGACCCACTGGACATCGTGAAGTCCGTCGGCGTCAACTACGTCCGGTTGCGCGTCTGGAACAACCCGCTCAGCGGCTACAACAACAAGAGCGCGGTGCTGGGTCAGGCGAGGGCGGCCAGGGCGAAGGGCCTCAAGGTGCTCATCGACTTCCACTACTCCGACACCTGGGCCGACCCGGGAAAGCAGTACAAGCCGGCCGCCTGGGTCGGCCACAGCCTGAGCCAACTGCGTTCCGACGTCTACGCCTTCACCTACGACGTCTGTTCCAGCCTGCGGGGGCAGGGCAACCTGCCGGACAGTGTGCAGATCGGCAACGAGATCAACGTCGGGATGCTGTGGAACGAGGGCAAGGTCGTCAACAACGACTTCGCCCCGCTGGCCGGCCTGCTGAAGCAGGGCTACAACGCGACGAAGGCGTGCGGCAGCGGCATCCCGGTGATGATCCATACCGCCAACGCCGACAGCAACGCCAACGCCCGATGGTTCTACGACGGCATCCGAGCGCAGGGTGTGCAGTGGGACATCACGGGGCAGTCGTACTACTGCATGTGGCACGGCAGCATGGCGAACCTCTACAACAACATCGTCGACCTGCGGGGGCGCTACGGCAAGCCGGTGGTGATCGTGGAGACCGCGTACCCCTTCACCCGGAACAACGCGGACAGCGAGCCGAACGCCATCGGCGACGCGACCTGTGACGGCATCAGCGCGACCTGGTCCGGGCAGGCCCAGGAGTTCGACTGGGTGCAGAACACCGCCCGCAACGCGGGGGCCATCGGCGTCTTCTACTGGGAACCGACCTGGTACGCCGTCCGCGGCAACGGCTGGGACCCGGCCAACATCAACGGCACCGGAAATCAGTGGGACAACATGGCGGTCTTCGACTGGTCCGGGCGGGTGAACCCGGGCGTGCGGTGGACGCCCTGACCCCGTCGGACGTGCGGCGACGGCTCCTGGCCACTGCCGCGATTCGCCCAGGCAGCGGCCACGATCCGTCGCCGAAATCCGCGGGGAGGATCAGCAGGTGCGCGGCTGCCAACTCACCTTCGTCACGAACATGGGCACATAGAGATCCCCGCCGCCGGGGCGAGCGCAGATCGCGCCGGAGAGCTGCGTCCCCAGATAGTTGTAGGACCAGGTGATCTCGGCGTTGCGGGAGGTGCGGTTGTAGTAGTTGAAGGCCGGGACGTTGCCGGACCATTCAGTGGTGGTCACCAGGGACGGAGTCGCGGTGGGGCCCTCTGCCGGATGATCCCAGTTGGGCCAGATGCATAACGTGCCCTGCGGGCAGTTCCCGGGTGACCAGTAGTCGGCCGATCCCTGGGAGGTTGCCGCCGAGGCGGCAGGGGCGGTGGCCAGCACGCCAGCGACGGACGCGGCGAGGGCGATGGATCTCAACAGCACGGTTCACCTACTTAAATAGATGAGCATGGATGTCTGCCAAAAGGCTACCGGTGGAAATTTGAAGGGTCAAGCACTTGTGACCGTGGGTGAGAATCGGCGGATGGAAGATCTCCTGCGATTCCTTCACCGCCGGTACGAGGCGGACTGCCACGCGTACACCGACGTGTTTCACCGGTTCGGGAGCGAAGCGCTCCTCGACAGCCACCTGCCAATGCTCGACCTGGTCGACAACCTGGCAAAGGAGTACGAAGCCATGGACCGTGACGACGAGCGGTTCGCTGGTCTCGCGTACGCGCTGCGGGTGCTCGGGCAGTCGCACAACGAGCATCCCGACTACCGCAAGGAGTGGCGGCCCTAGGTGTTCGGCAGGCCACCCCTGGTGAGGCAGGTCGAGATGCGCGAGCTGCGTCTCCTGCTGGGTGACAAGAGGTACGCGCGCAAGCCGGTCGGAACGGAGGGTCTGCCTCGGGGTTGGTTCGTCGCTCTCCGGCTATCTCGACCGAGCTGACGCGATCCACGGATGCCCGGGAACAACGGCGTTCTCCAGCGTCCGTGGGTCGATGCTCCACTGACCTTCAGCGCGGCATCGGGAACCATCAGCGGTTGAGGTAGGCGGTCAGGCCGCCGAGTTCCTCGCTGGCGATGAACACCGACCGCACGTTGAGGATGGCCTCCTCGACGTGGGCGGGGCAGCCCCACGCCGCGTCACCCCACGAATCGGCGACCTTGACCTCGGCTGGCGCCGTGCACCCGGCGGCACCGCCGAGCTGGCAGTGCTCGGGGTGCGGCGCGGCGGCCTGCGCGGCCGCGGCGGCGCGCATCTGGGTGGCGAGTTCCGCCGCGACGGTGGCGCGCTGCTCAGCCTCGGCGCGCAGTTCCCGCTCCACGCGCAGCACCTTGGCCAGCTCGTCACTGGCGGACTTGGCGCGTGCCTCGGCGGCGAGTTTCGCCTGCTCGATGTGGTGGCGTTCGATGGCCAGGGCTGCGGTGCCGGCGAAGAGCCGGGTGAGGGCGAGGTCGGTGTCCTGCGGGACTCGCGGGGTGCGGTGATACATCGCGAAGGTGCCCAACAGGCCGCCGTCGCGGGCCAGGATCGGCGTGGACCAGCAGGCCGCCAACCCGGCCTGGTCGGCCAGCCCTCGAAAGTCGTCCCAGAACGGGTCGGTGGCGATGTCGGTGACGATCACCGGTTCCCGCCGGTGGGCGGCGGTGCCGCACGAACCGACACCTTCGCCGGTCGCGATGCCGTCGGTGGCCTGGTTGTAGAAGTCCGGCAGGCTCGGCGCGGCGCCATGGCGCAGGTGCCGGGCGTCGGGGTCGGCGAGCAGCACGGAGACGAGCACCTCCTGCGGTGCGAGGTTCTCGATGCAGCGGGCCATCCCGTCGAGCACCTCGGTCAGGGGCGCCTGGCGGGCGATCTGCTCCACCAGGGCGCGGTGTTCGGCCATCAGCCGTTGGGCATGCTTGACCTGCGTGGTTTCCACGCCCAGCACACTGATGCCGGTCACGTTGCCGTCCGCGCCCCGGCGCGGCTCGTAGGTGAAGTCGAAGAACGCCTCCCTCGCCTGCGGGCCGCTGCCCAGCACCACCCGGACGTCACGGCCGGTGTAGGGCTCACCCGTGCGGAGGACCTGGTCCAGGAGCGCGATGAATCCCTGACCGGCCAGCTCAGGCATCAGTTCGGCGAGTGCGACCCCGACCCGGGCCCGCTCCTCGCCGATGGTGGCGAGGAACGCCGGGTTCGCCGTCTCCAGCAGGTGCTCTGGCCCGGCCAGAGAGGCGAAGACGGCGATGGACTGCCCGAACAGCGCCCGCAGGTCCTCCTCCGCTGCTTGCTCGGCAGTGGCCGGACGCGCAGCGGCAGTAGACCGTTGGCCTGGTACCGCGGTCATGGTGGGGGTTCGCCTCTCGTCTGCGGATACGGGGAACGTGTCACCGATCGGTGGGGGCGGCCACCACTGCCCGGAAGGGGTCGGCTGAGGCCACCGCCGGTGCAGCGTACCCATGTGCCCGACATTCAGGTCTTACCCACCAACCAGACACCGCAACCTGAAGCCATGGCAGCGTCGACGACGGCAGCCACGACCAGCAGCATTGGTCGCGGAATGAATGACGCCGGGAAACGCGGGTGCGTTTGCGGCTATGCCTGGTCCCGGCTGAACAGTTGCACCCAGGTGCGGTGAGTGAAGCGCCACCCGGTGTCAGTGCGGACGAACCGGTCGTGGTCCTCTCCGACGACCCAGGGGGTGCTGGTCGGCCGGCCGTCGGCGTCGTTGAGGTAGACGGTGAGCACCGTGACCCCTTCGGCGGTGTCACGGCCGTCGGCGTCGGCTCCGGTGGAGACGAAGCGCATGTTGGACGCCAGGTGCCGGATGCCAGGGTAGGGGTTGTTGCGATCGAGTTCCTCGCCCCAGGCGCGGATCGCGTCGCGCCCCTGAGCTGGCTGCCCAATGTCGATCATGCCGTCGTCGGTGAACAGCTCGTGCAGGGTGCCGGCCTGGCCGGAGTCGACTCGCCAGCCGCTCTCGCCCACCAGCCGCGACAGGCTCAGATGGTCGGCATCGCCGACGAGACCGGGCAGGTGGGATCGTTGCTCGTTCCATTCACCGGTGCCGGCTGCGCTCGGCGAGTTGCTTCAGGTTCAGTAACTGCCGTCGCGCCATGATCAGGTCTCCGACGGACAGCCCTGGTGCGGCCCAGCGGGGCGTCTGCATGACGACCTTGAGGAGCAGACGCGTGGTTGTCCGCTCCCAGGGCACCAGGACGTAGGACATGAAGGCGCCCATGATGGTGCTCGTGAGCTGCCTGCCGGGGTCGACCGAGACGATTCTTCCCAGCTTCCGCCCACCCGCTGTGGTGAACGCCTCGCCGACGTGAGGCTCGGACAGGCCCTGCAACTCGCGAGGTGAGCGGCGGCCCAGGTTGTCGAGCCAGTCATACGAGTACGGGGCAAGCCTCACCTGGGCCACCCACGGCCACACCGCTGCGGGGGGCGCCGCGACCGACACTCCCCGCCATGCCTGAAGAGCGGGTGAGGCGACGAAGTCGTCGCAGGGATAGGACCGGGTCGTCTCGTTCCTGGTCACGCCCCACCGGTCACCGATCACGGCGTCATCCTCCCGTCGCGGGATGGGGCTGTTTCTGCCACGGATCACCTGAGGCGCCGGCGGTGAGGTGTCGTTCGTAGCCGGTCACCTTGGCGTCGATGAGGTCGAGGCAGTCCTGCAGTTGGGTGAGCTGCTCGGTGACGCGGCGCTGGTGTTCGCGGAGCAGCTTGAGCCGCTCGGTCTCGTTGCCGCTGCCCTCGCGGACGAGTTGGGCCAGGCGGCCGATCGTCGTGAGCGGCATTCCGGAGGCCCGGAACTTCACACAATTCGTCAGCCACTCGACGTCCCACGCGCTGTAGACGCGCCTGCCGGACCCGTCGCGGCGCACGTCGCTGGCCAACAGGCCCGCACGCTCGTAGAGCCGCAGAGTGTGCACAGTCAACCCGGTGCGCTGAGCCACCTGCCCGATGCTGAGGCCGCCGTCCGCCATGGCCTCGACCGTAGCCATTGACCTGGACCTCGGTCTAGCACCTAGCGTCCGCGGCATGACCTCCTCCATGTTCGGTGCCCACAGCACTACTGCGGACGTCCTCACCGGAATCCGCCTCACCGGCAGGACCGCCCTCGTCACGGGCGGCTACTCCGGCCTCGGTCTCGCCACGACCCGCGCGCTCACCCAGGCCGGGGCTCGGGTCGTCGTCCCCGCTCGCCGGCCCGACGCGGCGCGGCGGGCACTCGCCGACGTGGCCGGGGTCGAGGTCGACCAGCTCGATCTGGCCGACCTCGCTTCCGTCCACGCGTTCGCCGAACGGTTCCTGCGTGACCACCCCGCTCTGGACATCCTGATCGCGGGTGCCGGAGTCATGGCCTGTCCCGAGACGCGGGTGGGGCCCGGCTGGGAAGCGCATTTCGCGATCAACCACCTCGGCCACTACGCGCTGGTGAACCTGCTGTGGCCCGCACTCACCACCGCCAGGGCGGCTCGTGTCGTCTCGGTGGCCTCCGGGCGCGAGCCGGCGTGGCGGATCCGGTGGGACGACGTGCAGTTCGCGCGCGGCTACGACAAGTGGGAGGCGTACACCCAGTCCAAGCTCGCGAACATCCTGTTCGCCCGCCACCTCGACATGCTCGGCGCGACGCACGGCGTCCGCGCCTTCTCCGTGAACCCCGGCTGGATCCTCACCCCTCTGCAACGACACCTCGCGGTCGAGGAGATGGTCGCCGCCGGCTGGATGGACGCGGAGGGGGCGCCCGCGCCCGGCCTGTTCAAGACGGTCGAGCAGGGCGCGGCGACCCAGGTGTGGGCCGCCACGTCACCCGATCTCGACGCGAAGGGCGGCGACTACTGCGTGGACTGTCGCACCACCGATGGCAGCCCTACCGACAGCGGCGAGGCAGCCCGCCTCTGGGCGCTGTCGGCCGACTTGACCGGCCTCGACCTCGTCGGGTAAGCGAGTGGTGTCGCGGCGCTTCCACCACCGGCAGGCCCCGATCATGTCGCCGGGGCTTCGGAGGTCAGATCAGGGCCGCGGCGAGGACGCGGAACGCGTCGACGGGGAACGCCTTGTCGTCGCCTCCGTTGAGCACCTGGATCGCCACCTCGTCCGCGCCGGCCTGGTAGTGCTTCTCCAACCCGGCCACCACCTGTTCGACGGTGCCCCACGGGATCAGGGCGTCGACGAGGCGGTCACTGCCGCCGTCGGCGAAGTCCTCGTCGGTCCAGCCGAATCGCCGCAGGTTGTTGGTGTAGTTCGGCAGCGCGAGATACCCCCTCGTGTACTGGCGGGCGGTGGCGCGCGCGGTGGTGGCGTCCGCGTCGAGGACCACGGCGACCTCGGGGGCGAGCAGCCGGTCGGGCCCGATTGCCGCCCGGGCTTCGGCGGTGTGCTCGGCAGGGACGAAGTACGGGTGCGCCCCGGTCGAGCGGTCGCGGGAGAGTTCGAGCATCCGGGGGCCCAGTGCCGCCAGGATGCGCCGCTCGGGCGTGAGCCCGGCCGCGTCGAGGCCGTCGAGGTAATCGACCATCCGTGAGTACGGCTTGCGATAGTCGGTGCCGTCACTTTCCACCACCACCGCGTGGCTGGCGCCGAGTCCGAGCAGGAAGCGGCCGGGGTGCGCCTGCTCCGCGTCCTTAGCGAACGCCGCCGCCTCGGGTGGCGTCGAGTGCCAGATGCTGAGGATCCCGGTCGCGACCCCGATGCGCGTGGTCCCGTCCAGGATCTCCCGGAAGCGGGGGGCGACGTTCTCGCCGAACCCACCGGAGAACCAGATTCGGGAGTAGCCCAGGCCCTCCAACTCCGTCGCGGCGTCGATGGCCGCGCCCTGACTCTCGCTAGCAAGGAAGAACGGTTGCCATACGCTCACGAGTCGTTGTGCCATACCGGAACCCTACGACCGTCAGCCGCTGACCGCTTCCGGTAGCGCCGCCAAGGCTGATCCCGACGGCCGGCCGCGGTGTGGCCGGGCAGGGTTCGTGGGGCCAGAAGCCGAGCGGGTTCACGGGAGTTTCGCGACATGGGTTCAATCTTCGGAGGTTGGCAGGCCAGCCCGGGGAGCCGGCCGGCACCCGCCGGCTCCTGAGTCACGGTGTGAGGCCGGCCCGGATCGCCAGGATGGCGGCTCCTACACGATCGCGGCTGCCGGTCTTGGCCAACACATTTGTCACGTGGGTCTTCACGGTGCTCATGGACAGGTAGAGGCGTTCGGCGATCTCGTTGTTGTTGAGCCCGGCGCCGATCAGGGCGAGCACGTCGGTCTCCCGAGCGGTCAGCTGGTAGGCCGCCAACTCCACCTGGGTGGCCGGCCCGGTGGCGCGGACCCGGTCGAGGACGGCGCCGGTGACCTCGGCGGAGAGGACCGCCTCGCCGGCCGCGACGGTGCGCACCGCGGCGATGAGGTCGCGGGCGCTGGACCGCTTGAGCAGGAATCCGCGTGCGCCGGCGGCGATGGCGTCCAGGACGTAGGCGTCGTCGTCGAAGGTGGTGACGACGATGACGGCCGGCGCGTGTGGGATTCTGGCCAGCTCACGGGTGGCTTGCAGGCCGTCGAGTACCGGCATGCGGATGTCGACGAGGGCGACGTCGATGCGGGAGTCGCGCCGCACCGCGTCGAGGAGCTGCCGGCCGTCGGCCGCCTCGGCCGCGATCTGGATGTCGGCTTGAGATCGCAGGATCAGGCTGAAACCGTCCCGGACCAGTTCCTGGTCGTCGGCGACCGCGACCCGGATCACGGGTTCACCACCGGAAGATTGGCCTGCACCACTGTGCCTCCGCCGGGGCGCTGGCTCAGCTCCCAGCTCCCGCCGCGCGCGGAGACGCGTTCCCCGATGCCGAGCAGACCCGAGCCGCTCGTGGCTGCGCGGGGCGGGCCGATGCCGTCGTCGCTGACCCGCAGGCGAACATGGTCGCCGACCCGGATCAGCTCGACCCAGGCCGCCGTGGCTCTCGCGTGCCGGGAGATGTTGGTGAGGGCCTCCTGGGCGATGCGGTAGGCGGTCAACACACCGATCTCGTCGAGGCCCGGGTCGGGGTCCAGCTCGACCCGCACCGTCACGCCCTGTTGACGTAGCGGCTGGGCGAGCAGCTCGTCGATGTCGGACAGGCGCGGCGGCGCGCTCACCGCTATCGACGCGGTGGGATCGCGCAGGTGCACGACGAGCGTGTCGAGCTCGCTCAGTGCGGTGCGGCCACTACCCGCGATCGCCCGCAACGCCGCCCCCGGATCGTCACTGAGCTGGCCGGCCTCGGCCTGCACCACCATCGCGGTGACGTGGTGGCCGACCACGTCATGCAGCTCGCGGGCCAGGTTGGCACGCTGCTCGCGCCAGGCCGCCTCCTCGCGTAGCTCGCCTGTCTCCCGGGTCAGGGCGAAGCCACGTGACCACGATCGGAACAGGACCGCGAGGAGGTAGCCGGCTGTCACGAAGAAGAGCGGCTGCTCGTACACCCCTCGCCCGTTGAGCAGCGCGATGGTGAGGGCGCCGGCCGCGCCGATCAGGCCAACCACCCACCCCAGCCACGGGTGTCGGGCCGGGTCCTCGCAGACCGAGACGAACACCAGGCCGGCTGCCGCGAGGCCCAGCTGCACCGACTCTCCGGTGCTCACGATCGCCACGAAACCCGCGCAGACCGCGAAGACCGCGGTGCGGTAGCGGGGGCGCAGCGCCGTGGCCCCGAGGCCGACCGGCAGCACCAGCCACGCCCAGCCCGCCGGCACGGACACGCCGTCCTCGACGGTGGTGACCACGGCCGCGATGATCAAAGCCGCCGCAGCGTACGCGAGCCGGCGCACCCGCCCGGGGTCGCGCAGCCGTTCGCGGATTCCAGTCAGCACCAGCACAGTCTCCGTGACGGGCCGGAAGGCCGGCCAGTACCCGGGTACCGGATCGGCCGGCACCCCGGTACCGCCCTCGGAGCCGGAACGGCACCGCGGCACGTTCCGCGAGAACGCTCGCCGGACGACTCTGCGGAGGTGACTCTCGTCGACTCCCGCGCCGCCATCACCGTCGGCCCGCTCCGTACGGTTCCCAACTACATCACCGCCGTTC
The DNA here is from genome assembly GCF_044456785.1 of Micromonospora sp. NPDC050795. Taxonomy (NCBI): domain Bacteria; kingdom Bacillati; phylum Actinomycetota; class Actinomycetes; order Micromonosporales; family Micromonosporaceae; genus Micromonospora; species Micromonospora sp. NPDC050795. The sequence continues at coordinate 21,482 of NZ_JBITGE010000009.1, forward strand.
GCACGGTCGCCGCTGTCAGCGTCGGGGTGGGGGCCCTCGTCTCCGGGTCGGTGGCATTGATGGCGGTATCGTACGGTATCTACTGGCTCGGTGACGTCCTCGACGGCTGGGCCGCCCGTCGACTCGGCCAGGAGACCCGGGCGGGGGCCGTCTTCGACATCGTGAGCGACCGGGCGTGCACCGCCGTACTCTGCGTCGGCCTGGTCTCCCTCGTGCCGGACGTCGCGGTCGTGGCAGTGGTCTTCCTGCTCTCGTTCCTGGTGCTGGACACCATGCTGTCGCTGGCGTTCCTGTGCTGGCCGGTGCTCAGCCCCAACTACTTCCACCTGGTCGACCGGCGGGTGTGGGCGTGGAACTGGTCGCCGTTGGCCAAGGTCGCCAACACCGCCGGCGTCATCGGCGCCATCGCGTTCGGGCAGTACCTGCTCGCGCTGGCCGTCGCCGTCGCCGTCGTGGCGGTCAAGCTGTGGTCGGTCGCCGCGGTGGTCCGGCTGCTCGAACGGGACGGCCGGGCATGAGCAGCCTCGCCGAGGCCGTGGTGGCGCTCGGCTACGGTGTCGCGTCGGCGCTCGTCCCGATCGTCAACGCCGAGGCCTACGCCGTGGTCGCCGGGCAACGCGGCGGCCACGCTCTCGTCGCCGTGCTCGCCCTGGCGCTCGGGCAGACCGCCGGCAAGCTGCTGCTGTTCGAGTCGGCGCGTCGTGGGTCGGGGCGGCTGGCCCTGAAGATCGCGAAGCGGGCAGAGTCAGGTCGCGCGGCGACTCGGGCCGCGCGCTGGACCGAGCCGATCCAACGGTGGCTCTCCCGCCGCCGCACAGCCCTGCCGACCGTGCTGGCCCCCGCCGCGGTCGGAGTTCCACCGCTGGCCGTCGTCAGCCTCGCCGCCGGCACCGGGGGCCTTCGACGCTGGGAGTTCGCCGTCGCCTGCCTCTCCGGGCGGGTGATCCGCTTCGCCCTGCTCGTGCTGCCAGCGGTGCTGGCCTGACCCCGGCTCCCCGTCAGAGGAGCCGACCATCGTGGGCGAGCAGGGCGATCTGGGTGCGGTTGTCGAGATCCAGCTTGGTCAGGATGTGCGAGACGTGGGCCTTCACGGTCGTCACGCTCATCAGCAGCTCGCTGGCGATCTCGGCGTTGGAGCGCCCCTGCGCGATGGCCAGCACGACGTCGCGTTCCCGGGGCGTGAGCAGGGCCAACCGCTCGTGCGCCTGCTCGTAGGACTCGGCCCCCGACGCGACCCGCTGCATGAGGCGGCGCGTCACGCCCGGCGACAGCATCGGGTTGCCGGCCGCCACCGCCCGGACGGCCTGGCTGATCTGCTCGGGCGGGGTGTCCTTGAGCAGGAAGCCGCTCGCGCCCGCTCGGAGCGCTCGCAGCACGTGCTCGTCGGTGTCGAACGTGGTGAGCACGATGATCTCGGGTGGCCGGTGGCGGCGGCGCAGGCGCTCGGTGGCGGTGATGCCGTTGACGCCGGGCATCCTGATGTCCATCAGCACCACGTCGGGCAGGTGCCGATCCACCGCCGTGATCGCCGCGGCGCCGTCGGCGGCCTCACCCACCACGACGATCCCGTCGGCGCCGTCGAGCATCAGCGTGAGCATTCCCCGTACGAGAGGATCGTCGTCGACGATGACCACCCTGATCGGAGCCGTCACCTCGGCCACGGCAGCCACGCGGTGAGGTGGAACCGACCTCCGGCGTCGACCTGGTGGGCGACCCGACCGCCGGTGAGCGCAGCCCGTTCGGCGAGGCCGATCAGGCCGGTACCGGCGCTACCGGCGGCACCGCTGTCGGGCGTGGTCGGGTTGCTCACCGCGATACTCAGCCCGGAGCCGGGCGCGCCGCCCAGCACCAGCCGGACCGGCTGACCGGCGGCGTGTTTGCGGGCGTTCGTCAGTGCCTCCTGCGCGATGCGGTACGCGGTGCGGCCAACCGTCGAGGGGATCTCGACCGGCGGGCCGAACGGGTCGTCGACCTCGATCTGTTGCCCGGCGGCCCGCGCCTCGTCGACCAGGCGCGGCAGGTCGGCGAGGGTCTGCCCGGGTGGCGCGTCGGTCGGCGACTCGGTGTCGTCGCTGCGCAGCAGGGTGATGACCTCGCGCAGCTCGTCGAGAGCGTGGTGTGCGCTGGCCCGGATCACCCCGGCGGCGGCGCTGAGCCGCTCCGGCGGCGCGTCCGGCCGGTACTCCATCGCGCCGGCAGCCGCCGCCAGCAGGGACAGCCGGTGGGCCAGCACGTCGTGCATCTCCCGCGCGATCCGGCTGCGCTCCGCCGCCCGCGCCTCGTCGACCCGTCGTTCCTGCTCCCGCTCGGCCCGTCGGGCCCGGTCCCGCAGCGCCGCCAGCAGGGCGTTGCGGGCCTGCGCCCAGGTGCCCCAGCCGAGCAGGGCCGCGTAGGCGATCGTCATCAGCACCAGCCGCCACCCGTACGGCAGGCTGGGCACCGGCCGCCAGAGCGCCTGAACCGCCTCGCCCGCCACGCCGACCGTCGCCACCGCCGCAGCTTGCCGAAACGGCCGGTTGCGGGCGATGAACAGCACCGCGAAGCTGGCCACCGGCGTGGCCACCGGTGACAGCGCGACGAGCAGGCCGGCCAGCACACCAGCGACCTGCGGGCGGCGGACGACCACCGGGACGAGGGCCAGGGAGGCCACCGCCAGCGCGACGTCGATGCCGACCAGGCCGGCGGAGCTGGAGCGGGTGGCGGACCACAGCATGGTCGCGACGAGGACGCCGATCGCCATGGTCGTCACGACCACCGGGACGGAACGCCACGTCCGCGCCGGCCTGACCTCGCACGTCGCCGCATCCACATGGCGCACGCTACTGGGCTCGCGGCCGGCCGGACCACCTCCTTCGGTAGTACGCCGGGCCGCCAGCGGACGTACCCGCCGCGGCGTCTGGACCGACGCGTCCAGCCCGGCCCGGTCCACAAACTCAGGCCATGACGAACAACCTTCTCCTGGGACGGGCCGCGGTGACGGCCGGCGCGATCGTGGTGGCGGTGGTCGAGGTCGCGCTCCTGCGCTCGGCGGCCGGCGTCGACCTGGCGGTCAGGTCTGCGAACTCGACCCGGCAGATCACGGTGGCGGCGGTCATCGTGGCCACCGCGGTCGCGGCACTGGCCGGCTGGGCGCTGCTCGCGGTGCTGGAACGCCGCACCAACCGCTCCCGCGTCTGGTGGACCTCGATCGCGGTCGCCGTCCTGCTGCTGTCACTCGTGCTCGGGCCGCCGAGTGGCGTCGGCGGGGGAGCGAAGGCGACCCTCGCGCTGCTGCACCTGAGCGTCGGCGTCATCCTCATCCTCGGCCTGCCCCGGTCGCGCCCGGAAAGGGCGAGCCGATGACCACGCTGACCGTCCGCAAACAGGACGGGGCCTTCGTCCTCGACTCCGGGGCGCGCGCTTCGCTGCGTACCGGCTGGACCTGGCGGTGCGGCGAGATCCGCACCGGGACCGGCCGCTGGACTGTCGCGCCGACCGACCGCCGACGCGTCGGGTTCACCGCCCGGAGCGAGCACGGCGTGCCGGTACGGCTCGACCCGGGTCGGTCGCACGTGCCAGGGCCCGGCGGGGTGGCCCACTGGGTGCCCGGTCGCTGCGGCGGTGAACTGGTACGCGACGGGCACCGCCTCGCCGTACGCCTCCCCGGCCGACGCGGCGGGCCGATCCGCGTCGACGTCACCGGTGAGTGGGCCGAGCTGGAGCTGGTGGCGCTCACCGCCTGTTTCGCGCTGACGAGTCAGCGTCGGCGACGCACCCTGATCATGATGGCGGTGGTCAGCGGGGCGAGTGGGTGACCGCCCAGGCGCGTACTCAGACGAGGCGACGGAGCACGGTCTCCACGGCGTCGATCAGCGGATCACCGTCGGTGCGGGGGTGCCGGGCGAGACCGAACTCGACGTCCGGCAGGGCGGGCAGGGCATCGGTGTCCCGGCAGATCATGGCCGGTTCGAGGTTCGCGGGCATGAGCGCCGCCACGCCGAGCCCGGCCCGTACCGCGGCGAGCACCCCGACCAGGCTGTTGCTCTCGAAGGCCACCCGCCAGCGCCGATCGGCACGCTCCAGGGCGTCCAGTACCGACGTACGCCAGGAGCACGGGTTGGAGAAGAGCACCACCGGCAGCGGGTCGGCGGCCACGTCCACACCCTGACCGGTCGCCCAGACCAGCGGGGCGCGCACCGTCCAGCGGGGCGGCCCGGGGATGTCCGGTACGGCGTCGAGCACGAGTTGGACGCGTCCGGCGTCGTACGCCTCCCGCATGGCGGCGTTGGAGCAGCTGAGCACCTCCAGCGTCGCGCCGGGATGCAGCCGGGCGAGGTCGGCGAGGGCCTGCGGAAGGTGGGACGCGGCGAGGTCTTCGAGCAACCCGACGCCACAGTGGCCGGTGAGCGCCCGGCCGGTCTCGGCGAGTGCCTGTGCGGAGAGCGCGAGGATGCGTTCGGCGTACGGCAGGATCTCTTCGCCAGCCCGGGTCGGTGAGACACCGGACGACGACCGGTGCAGCAGCGGTCGACCGACGACGGTTTCGAGCCTGCGCAGCTGTTGGCTGAGACCGGGCTGGGTCTGCCCGAGCGCGGTCGCGGCACGGCTGATGCTGCCTTCCCGTACGGCGGCGACGAACGACCGCAGCAGGGCGGTCTCCAGGTCCCTTGCCATAAGGATTCATTATGTCAGCCTCAACAAGATGACGTCTTCTTATGGCGTGCGGGCGGGGCTAGCGTCAGACGGGTGACCAGTTACCGGCAGGTGCTCGCCGTGCCAGGGATGGCACCGCTGCTGGGCGTCTCACTGCTCGCCCGTACCGCGATAACCGCCGACGTGATGGCGCTGACCCTCTTCGTCGTCCTCGGCCTGGAGCTGAGCTACGCGGCAGCGGGTGGGGTCGCGGCGGCGCTGACCGCCGGAGTGGCGCTGGGCGGGCCGCTGCTCGGCCGCATGATCGATTCGCGGGGCCTGCGTCCCGTCCTGCTGGTGACCGCCGGCGCGCAGGTCGTGTTCTGGCTGGGCGTGCCGGTCCTGCCGTACGGGTTCCTGCTGGTCGCCAGCTTCGTGGCGGGCCTGCTGATGGTGCCGGCCCAGGCGGTGAGCAGGCAGGCGATCGCCGCGATGACGACGTCGGAGCAGCGCCGGGCCGCGTTCGCGCTGGAAGCCGTGCAGGGCGAGCTGTCGTACATCGTGGGGCCGGCGGTGGTGATCCTGGGCGCGGCGACGGTGTCCCCCGACGTGGTGGCCTGGGGGGTCGGCGCCGCGATCCTGGCCGGCGGCGTCGGCATCGCCGTGCTCAACCCACCGATGCACGCCCGGGACGAGGCGGAGGCCGCAGCCACGGAGCGACCCCCACGGCGGCAGTGGTTGAGCGCGAGGATGATCGCCGCGCTGACGATGGCGTTCGGGACGACGACGCTGCTCAGCGGCATCGATCTCGCCATCGTCGCCACGCTGCGGGAGGCGGGTCAGGTGTCCTGGGCCGCCGTGGTCGTCGTGGTGTTCGGCGTGTCGTCGGTCATCGGCGGGCTGGTCTACGGCGCGTTGACCCGGCCGCTGCCCACCTGGCTGCTGCTCGCCCTGCTCGGGCTCGTGACGATCCCCGCCGGACTGGCCCACGACTGGCCCTGGCTGTGCGTGGCCGTCGTGGGAAGCGGCCTCCTCACCGCGCCGACCCTCGGCTCGGTGGCCGACGCGGTGAGCCGCCTGGCACCGCCCGGCGCACGCGGCGAGGTGACGGGTCTGCAGTCGTCGGCGCAGAGCGCCGGTTTCGCACTCGGATCCCCGCTCATCGGTGTGGCGATCGACGTCTCCGTGCCGGCGGCCGGTTTCGCGGCGGCCGGTCTGGCCGGCCTGGCCGCCGCGGGGACCGGATACCTGCTCTCCCGCCGGTCACCCGCGCGACAACGTCGCCGGGCGATGCCGGGGACCACCGCAGGTCGGCCAGCGCTCTAGGTGTTCTGTCCATGGAGGTCGGAGCCGCGGCTGGCGGGTGCGGTGTGGTGGCGACGGGCGTCCACGGCGAGCAGCGTGAGCGCGGCCAGCGTCAGCAGTCCGCCGGCGAGCGCCAGCGGGCGTGCCCCCGAGGCGGGCAGGAGGGCACCGCCGAGCAGTGATCCACCGGCGATGCCGGCGTTGAAGGCGACACTGACCCCGGCCGACGCGATGTCGGTGCTGCCCGGGGCCAGGTGCAGCATCCGGTTCTGTACGGCGGAGCCGAACGCCGCGTACGCGAGGCCGATCCCGGCGAGAAGCGCGACCACGCCCGGCTTGAGCGCGCCGAGCGCGTGCAGCCCGAGCAGCGAGGCCGTACCGATGCCCAGCGGCGTCAGCAACGAAGCGATCGGTCGGGTGTCCAGGGTCCGGGCCGCGACCAGGGTGCCGACGACGCCGGCCGCGCCGGAGACGAACAGCAACGGTGCCAGCACCGCGTCGGCGAAGCCGCTGACGTCGAGCAAAAACGGTGTCACGTAGGTCTGCAGGGTCATGAAGCCGCCGATGCCGAGGGCGGTGGCGGTCAGCAGGATGGCAAAGCGCCGGCCGTCCGGTGCGCTCCCCCGGGCTGCGCCGCCAGCGGCTGGGGGATAGGAGGGCAGAAGGAGCAGCACCGCGGCGGCGATCACCACCCCGATCCCGGCCAGCACCGCGAACGCCGCGCGCCAGCCGGCCTGCTGCCCGAGCCAGGTGCCGAGGGGTACGCCGAGCACCGGGGCGAGCGTCGCCCCGGTCGCGAACAGCGCCACCGCCCGACCGCGCACCGCGACCGGGAACGGCCCGATCACGGTCGCCGTGGCGACGGACCAGAACAGCGCCTGGGCGAGGGCGGTCACCAGGCGGGTGCCGGCCAGCACGGCGTACGTCGGCGCGAGCGCGGCACCGGCGTTCGCGGCGGCGAACAGGAGCATCGTGACGCCGAGCAGGTGCCGCCGGGGGACCCGCTGGGTCAGTCGGGTCAGCGGCACGGACGCCAGCACCACCACGACTGCGTACCCACTGACCAGCAGGCCCACCTGTGAGCGGGAACGGTCCAGATCGGGCGCGATGCGGGTCAGCAGACCGACGGGCAGCAGCTCGGTGGTGATGAACGCGAACGCGGCCAGGGAGAGCGTGACGAGCACGGCCCTGGCCCTTCGTGGCGACATCTCCGGTGCCATGATCCACCCCCCATTCCAGGGGGTCACCGTAAACGAGGGCCCGGCCCCGCTCCGCTCGCGGGTGTCGGCGGCCGTCGGGCGAAATCGGCTGGCCGGGCCGGTCTCCGTGGCCGGCCGCCGGGCCCTTCGATCAGGATCGCGTCCGGAACGGGGCAAGGACGGCGCGGATCTGGTCGGCCGCGCCCCAGTCGTCGTCGAACTGGGCCAGCACGGCGAGGTGTTGTCGCAGCTGGATCACCGGCATCCGGGCCTCCCAGTCGGCGTCGAGCGAGGTCAGCTCCGCGTAGACGTCGAACATCCGTCGTGCCTCGGGCGGAGGCGAGGTGGACCACACGTGCGCGAGGTCGACCTCGGCCCACAGGTACGACACGGCCGGGTCGATCAGCGCCGGCTCTCCGTCCGTGGTGGCCAGGACGTTCTGTGCCCACAGGTCGCCGTGCGTCAGGCACGCCGGACGCTCCGGCAGCAGGTCGGGCAGCCGGTCGCAGAGCCGTTCCAGCGCCGAGCGGTCCTCCGCGTCGAGCGCGGCCTCGACGCGGGGCTCGTGGAGCCAACGCAGCAGCCGGTGCTCGGCGAAGAAGGCGAAGCCGTCGTCGTTCCACGTGTTGACTTGACGGCGACGGCCCAGCCAGTTGTCGTGGTGCCGGCCGAAACGGGGATGGGTCGTGCTCAGGTGCAGGCGGGCGAGCAGGTGTGCGAACTGCTCCCAGAAGGCCTCGCTGCGCGGCCTCTCGCTCAACACCGACAACACCAGTACGTCCCGATCCACCAGGATCACCTCGGGTGTCACCACGCCGCCCAGGTCGCGCAGTGCGGCCAGCCCTTCGGCCTCGGCGACGAAGACGTCGTCGGCCGGCTGGTCGGCGAACGCCTTCACGAACACCGGCGGGGCCCCCGGCGGGTGGCGATGCCCGCGAGTGCCGCGAGCCCGCCGGTCACCGGCCGCACAGCGACGACCTCGCGCATACCGGCCAGGTGCAGACGTTCCAGCAGGGTCACGGGGACGCTCCTCATCTCCGGCGTAGGAGGTCGCCCGATCCTATGTGGCTGGTCATGGCTCGCCCGGCCGGCGGCCGGGGTGTTGCACACTGCTGGGCATGGGTGACGTGGCGGTGGATCAGCAGCGGCTGGAGCGGACCCTCCGGGAGTTCGGTGCCCGGTGGACCAGAGACGCCGCCGACATCGAGACCTACCTGGCCGCACAGGTCGCCGACGCGAGCCACCGTGAGGTCGTCGGCCCGCTGCGTGCCGCCAGTGGGGCCAGTGGTGTCGTCCGGGTCGGCGGTCGGGAGGTCGCGGCCTGGGGCGACCCGGACGTCCCGGAGATGGCGTTCAGCGTCACCAAGTCGGTCGTGTCGGTTGTGGCCGGCCTGGCCTTCGACGACGGGCTGCTGGTGCCGGACCAACCGGTGCACCAGGTCGTCGACGTACCCGAGTTCCGGGGACCGCACAACGAAAAGATCACCTGGCGTCACCTGCTGCAGCAGTCGAGCCAGTGGGAGGGCGAGCTGTGGGGTAAGCCGACGAGCGTCGACGCACAGAGCTTCCGCGAGCGGACCGAGGTGCACGGCACACCCCCGGGCCAGGGGTGGGCGTACAACGACGTACGGATGAACCTGCTCGCGTACGCGCTGACGCTGCTGTTGCGCAGGGCGCTGCCGGAGGTGCTGCGGGAGCGGGTCATGGACCCGGTGGGCGCCTCGGACCGGTGGTCGTGGCACGGGTACCGGACGAGCGTCGTCGATCTCGACGGCCGCCGGGTCGAGGTGGTCTCCGGCGGCGCGCACTGGGGCGGGGGACTGATCGTCCCGGTCCGGGACCTGGCCCTGATCGGGCAGCTCTTCCTGGACCGCGGGACCCATGCCGGGACCCGGCTGCTCAGCGCCGGATGGGTCGACCAGTCCTGGGCCCCGTGCCCGGTGAAACGGGAGTACGGCTATCTGTGGTGGCTCAACGATGAGCAGGTGCCGTGGCCCGGAGCCCCGGCGACCGGCCGCAGTGCGCGGGGCAACGGCGGACGACACCTGCTGTGGGTCGACCCGGCCCGGGAACTCGTCCTCGCCTCCCACTGGACCGAGGAACCGCTCGATCTGATCCGGGAAGTCTCTCGTACCGTCACGGTTGCGCAGGTTGACGAGGGCTGAACTGCGTGGGGGCCGTGTCGATCAGGGTCGGTTGTGGACGAACCAGGCGTCACCGGCCGGCAGGGCGACGGCGACCTCCCATCGGCTCAGTTCGAGGTCCGGAGCGAGCGCCATGAGCTGACCGGCGGCAGCCCACGCCTCGTCACCGGGCATCGGGCGACGCCCCACCTGGAACTGCAGCATGGTGCCCCACGAGGCGACCAGGCGGGCGTCCCACCGGTGCCGCCACTGCGCCAGCACCTCGGCGAGCTGCTGGCGCTCCTCCTCGGTGAGCGCACCGTGGAAGTCCACCCAGTACGCCGAGGCGCGGACGTCGCTGGTGGGCAGCAACAGGAGCAGGACGCTGTCCGGCGTGTACCAGTACTCGGTCTGCGTCACGAGCCGCACGTTGCCAAGCACCTCGGCGTGCAGGTCGGCGTCGGCGAGCAGCCGGTCGTACAGCGCCCGCTCCAGCACCGGGAGTGGTGTCGGCACCACCACGTCCGGCACCAGGGCGGTCAGGTCGACGCCGGTCGTACCCCGCGTGTGGAACTCGATCTCGTCCTCGCCGACGTGTTGGTCCTCGCTGTAGTGGCGGTAGGTCAGCCAGGGTTCGGAAGACGCCGCCGCCTCGACGAACGTGCGCAGCTCCGACTCCGATGGACCCTGCTCGGGCTCGGACCGGATCGTCAGCGCGTCGTCGAAGTCGTCGGTGACCATGACGGGCCGGCGTCCGATGACCGGGACCAGCGCCTCGGCAGCCTGCCAGACCTCGTGCAGACGGTCGGGGTCGACATCGGCGACGAGGATGGTGCCCGACGGGCCGTGCCCGATCGGCAGGCCGGCCAGCGGCGTGCCCCGGAAGGCCGCTTCGATCTGGTCGAGGTCGTCTCGCACGCCGACCGCCTTGCCGATCACCCGAACCGGTCGGCAAGCTTCGTCAGCTTGCTGACATACGCCGGCCAGTCGTAGTCGTCGGGAATGTTGCTGTTGTTGTGCCCGAGGCCGACCGCCGTGTCGTGCTGTTCGCGCATGATGTCGGCGTGCCCGGCGTGGCGGGCGAGGTCGCAGGTCACGTGGATGATGATCCGCTGTAGCGTCACGTCCTGCCGACCTGGCTGCCACCACGGCACCTGCCCCGGCGCGTCGAGCGGAAGCTGCTCGATCGTCTGGTCGGCGAACGCCCCGACCCGGCGGTACAGGTCGATCAGCCCGTCCTTGGTCTCGTCCTCACGGGCGTACCAGTCGGCCTGCGGGTCCTCGTCGAACGCCGCAAGCGGGACCAGCTCGTCGGGCGTCGGGAACTCACGGCCGAAGGTGGGCCCGAAGTAGCCGGCCTCGACGTTGAGGCAGTGCTTGGCCACGCCCAGCAGGTTGTTTCCGGTCGCCGTGCGGGGCAGCCTGACCTCCCGTTCGCTGAGCCCGTCGAGCTTCCAGATGAGGTTTTCGCGGTTGTCCCGGAGGTAGTGGTGCAGCGCGGCCTTCGCATCGCTCAGATCAGCCATGCGCGCCAGTCTTCCCTGTCCGCTGAGCCTCGGCGGGCCGGTGCACCGGCACCGGCCCGTCGAACGACTCGACGTCTCCGGAACGTCAGCTCCCGGCGCAACTCGCTGTGGTTCCGCTGCCGCTGCCGGTGCCCTGGAAGCCGAAACTGGTGGCCTGACCTGCGGCCAGTCGCCCGTTGTAGCTCTGGTTGGCGACCGTGATGGTTCCGCTGGTGCCGCTGCTGACCCCGTTCCAGAGCGAGCTGACCGACGCGCCGCTCGGCAGGGTGAGGGTGACCCGCCAGCCGGTCAGCGGGGCGTTCCCCGCGGTGACGCTGACATTGGCGACGAAGCCGCCGTTCCACTGGTCCTGGACAGCGAAGACAGCCGTGCAGCCAGGCGTACCGGTCGGCGGCGGCGTCGTGGGCGGAGGCGTGGTGGGCGGGGGCGTGGTGGGTGGAGGCGTGGTGGGCGGCGTGCCGTCGTCGAGCGTCAGGTTCTTCTGCTGGACGCTCCACTGAGTGCGGCACAGACCGCAGTCGGCGCCGACGAAGGTGCGGCCGGCGGTGGTGTCGCCCTTCAGGCGCCACTTGAAGTAGAGGGTCGCCACCCGGCCGAACTCCCCGCCGTTGGCCTGGTCGTAGGTGCCGCCGTGCCCGACGTTCAGGTTGCCCATGAAGGCGGGCAGGCCGGCGGGCAGCTTGCCCCAGTCGTCCATGGCGTTCGGGTAGGCGATGTCGCTGGGCCCGCCGACGAAGTAGGCGATCGGCTTGGTCAGCCTCCTGAGCTGGTAGTCGTCGGCGTCGTTGAGCAGACCACTGCTGAAGATGCCGGTCGTGGTGACGCGCGGGTCGTTCGAGACGGCGTACGCCTCCAGGCCTCCGCAGGAGAAGCCCGCGACAGCGACCTTGCTCGTGTCGATCTTGTTGTAGTACTTGCTGCCCTGCCGGGAGTTCTCCGCGACCGCCCAGTCGATGGACTGGGTGAGCATCTGGGAGTTGGTGGAGCCAGACCCGTTCGGGGCGCCGTTGGCGATGGCGAGGAAGCCGTGGGAGGCGATCTCGCGGAGGAAGTTGCCCTGAGAGAGCCCGTTGGCCGAGCAGCCGCCGTTGCCCCACACGACGATGGGCAGGCGTTCGGAGGGGAGGGTCTGCGGCCGGAAGATGGTGTGGTTGGCCAGGGTCGCCGAGGTTTCGTAGTCGGCGGGGTAGGGGCCGGAACCGCCGATGGCGGCGGACGCCGGTGTCCCGCCGAGCGCCATGATCACCGAGGTGACCGGGACGATGGCGGCCGCCAGCCCCGCGTAGATCTTTGCTCGCCTTCTCATTGAATCCTCCAGGAACAGTCACGGTGGCGCTCCCTGCGGCGGCGGGTGTGTCACTCGCGCCCCGACGAGAGGTGGTCAGCGCTGGCCACGGGTCTGGTCGACGTGGGCGCGTCGCGGCCCGTGCGGCGGCCGTGCCCCCGGCTGCCACTGCCCGCTCATTCAGCGCCGGCGACCGCCCGGCCGCGGTCCCTGCAGGCGCTCCGATGGGAGCTGTATGCAGTTACTATCACTGTCGCAATGAAAAGTGTCAATGTCTGGTTGACTCTGACCGGCCGAGACGTCGTCAGCCGGCGAGTGGGCCGCCGTCGTGCTTTCCGCCGGTCGGCTCCGGCCGCGAAAGATCCCTCGACGCCTGAAAGTGGGTGATCCACGAGGCGGCATCCGGCCAGTACGGAGTTGCCACCTCGACCAGGCGGGCCTGAGCGAGCGAGCCGAGCGTGGTGTGGATGTCGAGGAAGGTCTCCCTGGCCTCCTGGCGAGGCCAGGGCTGCGGCAGCAGGTGCGGGGGGAGGTCGGGGTCGACGTCGGCGAACTTCCGCCAGGAATCCATCGCGGAGGTCCGGGCCACCAACGCCCGGGCCGGGTCCACCTCCCCGTTGCGCGCGGCCGCCCGCAGTTCCGCGTACTGCTCGATGAAGATCGAGTACGCGGACGCGAGACTCGTCAGGTCGTACGCGGAGGCCGGCCCGTGCTGCCCCGCCTCCTCGTCGAACCGGGCGTGCAGGACCGACCAGCGGGCACCCTCGACGTGGTGCAGCAGCGCGTGAAGCGCCTCCCGCGCCGGTGCGGCGTCGGATCCCGGGCGGATCCACACGCTGTCGTACAGGCCCACGAAACCCAGTGCGGTCAACGACCTGCGGAGCGCATGACGGGACGCCTGGCCGGCGTTCGGAACGGAGAAGGAGGCCAGCACCCATTCGCCGGTCCAGGGCGTCGGGTGGGAGCCGAAGTTCAGGAAGTGCCGCATCCGGGAGCGGTGCTTGGCGATCGCCTGCGGTGTGAGGTGGTAGACCGGCGACCGGCCCTTCCTCCGCGTCGCGATGAGCCCACGCTTGACCAGGCGGGACAGCGCGGCACGGGCGCTGGACTCGCTGATCCCGAACTCCCGCAGAATCGCGATGACCGCCGCCGACGGCAGGTCGGCGTCGGAGGAGTCGAGGTACTCGCCGAGCACCGTCGTCAGCAGATGCTGCGGGCTCGACCCCGCCTGGGCGCGGGGCACTCGGACGTCGTCGGCGTTCACCTCATCAGACTGCCGCACCCGGACGGCCGAGGCCTGTCAGGTCAGGCGGGGCAAGGCGCTCTCCCGGGCGGGCGGAGGCACTATCGTTCTGGCGTGCACATCCGTTTCGACGTCCCCGCCGATCCCGCCTACCCGAGCCGGGTGGCCGCGGCGCTCGGCAACGTCCGGCTACGCAGATTCGGCTACATCGGGGCGGTCCTGACGGTGGTCGGGGTCATCGGTCTCGTCGTCTCGCGGGGGCTCGGGTGGGGCGAGCGGAGTTCGCCGCTGTGGACCGCGCTGGTAGTGGGCGGGGTGCTGTCGATGCTGTACCGGCCGTGGGTGCTGGCCCGCGCCCGACGCCGTTCCGGTAACTACGCCGTCGAGGGCGCCTACGACATCACCGAAGACAACATCATGATGCGCAGCGGCTCGGAGTCCGGCGGCATCGCCTGGGACGGGGTTGCCCAGGTGCGCGAGGCCGGAGATTTCTGGGTCTTGTACGTCGGCCGAATGCCGGCGACCGTGATCCCCCGCTGGCTGATGTCCCCCGAGGACGCCGAGACGTTGCGCAAGTACATGTCCGGACGAGGGCTGCTGCCCCGTCGGTGAAACTCGGCTGCCGCCCCGTGTCGGCATCCCCGCCCCTGATCGCCCGCGGCTACCTATTCTCGACTGGGATGCACCAGTCCGAGTAACGGCCGTCGGCCCGACGGCTCACAGGAGGCCGTCATGAGCACCAAGGATCGACCTGCGGGGATCAGCCCCACAGCGGTGGAGTCAGCACCAGGGCTGTGGCGGATCGATCTGCAACGGCACGACCTCAGCATCCCGGGGCGGGAGGTCATTCAGACTCGGGTGGAGTTCACGCCGGATTCGCCTCCGTTCAAGCATTTCCACCCCGGCGAGGAAATCATCTGCGTTCTGCAGGGAACGCTCGAATACCGGCTGGACGGGCAGCCACCCATGGTGTGCAATCCCGGCGACGCGCTCACGGTCCCGTACGGTGTGCACCACCAGGCCCTCAACGTTGGCGACGGTATCGCTGTCGAACTGGCCACGTACGTCGTCGAGAAGGGGAAACCACTTCTCACCAAGGTGGAGTGAGCCCCCCGGCCGGTCATCGATCACCGCCGTTTGCGCGATCGGCGCGATGGGCAGAAGGCACACCATGACGAATGAACGGGTGAAGTCTGTCGGTCGATACACCATGCGGATCCTGGGCGTACTGGCGATCGTCGTGGGCGTGCTGGGGGTCGTCTCCAGCCTGGCCCAGAGCAACCTCGTCGGGGTGATCCTCGGCGTCGTCTTCGTCGCCGGCGGAGCGGTCCTGGTCAAGCGCTCGGGCGCGGCGGCGACACCGAGAACGCACACCACGCACTGACGTCTGCGGGGTTCATGGTCGCCGTGGTCGTCGCCCCGGGTGTGGTGCGCCCCCCTGGCCCAGGGGTGAGAGGACAGCGGCGGCAGCGCGACTCATAAGGTGAACGGATGTCGGTCAAGCAGGTACAAGTGACATTCGACTGCGCCGAGCCGGTGCGCGTCGGCCTCTTCTGGTGTGAGGTGCTGGGGTACGGTCCGCCGCCGGTCCCGGAAGGCTTCGCCTCCTGGGAGGATGTCAGTTCCGAGCAGGGTTCGTGGTTCGCGTGCAGTGACCCGTCGGGGGTGGGCCCGCGCCTGTACTTCCAGCGGGTGCCCGAGGGCAAGGTCGTCAAGAACCGGGTGCACCTCGACGTGCGGGTGGGCACCGGGCTGGTGGGCGAGGAGCGCCTGGCCGCCCTTGAGGCCGAATGCGCGCGGCTGATTCCGCTCGGCGCGGTACGCGGGCAGTTGTTGCTCGCCGACGGCGAGAACGAGTCGTGCCTCAACATGCAGGACGTCGAGGGCAACGAGTTCTGCCTCGACTAAGGCCTGTTTCATAGGAACTGGCCGGCCTGCGCCGGGCCCGGACGACGACCGGCGGCGTTGCGGTGCTGGGGGCCGGGCTGGTCGCCCGGCCCCCAGCTTCGGGCTCGCTCAGCCTAGGTACTTCTCCCAAGGGCCGGTGATGGCCAGGGTGAGGCCCGGGTCCTGCATGTTGACGAAGAGCACCTTGCCGTCCGCGCTGAAGGTCGGCCCGCAGAACTCCGAGTCGTTGAGCTGGTTGCGGGCGATCGCGTAGGTGGGCCCGCCCGGGATCGTGCTGAGCACGTGCGAGGCGCCCGACCCATCCTCGGCGAGCACGAGGCTTCCCCACGGGGTGACCGTCACGTTGTCCGGGCCGTCGAAGGTGATGTCGGTGTACTTGACCGGCGTGCCCTCCTCGGACTGGGTCTGGTGCGGGAAGTACGTCACGAGCTGGATGGTCTGGTCCTTGAAGTTGTAGAACCAGACCATCCCGTCGTGCGGTGCCGCGTCCGCCGGCAGGTCACCCTCGTCCCAGGCGTACGAGTTGACCACGTACACGCCCTCGTCGGTGGCCCACACGCCCTCGAACTTGCGTCCGCGGGTGACCTGGCCGTCGGCGAACTGCTCGCGCACCGACCTGGTGCGCGCGTCGCGGTCCGGCACCTCGATCCAGCGGACCGGGAAGGGGCGGCCCAGCTGGGCGGAGGTCAGGTAGGCGACGTCCGGCAACACCGAACCGTCATCCATGATGATCTGCATCGCGGCGAGGACGCCGGCGTTCGGTGCGAGGCGGGTGAGCACGCCCGGGCCCAGCTTGACGCCGTGTGGCGCCGTCCAGCGGTAGAAGAGGCCGTTGGGCTCGTCGGCGTCCTCGGAGAGGTAGACCCGGGTGCGGTCCTTGTCGACGGCCACTGCCTCGTGGGAGTAGCGGCCCAGGCACTTGATCGGCTTCGGGTCGGCGCTGCCGTCGGCCCACACCTCGAAGACGTAGCCGTGGTCCTTCTGGTAGACGCCGGACCGGCTGCCCTCTTCCCACGTGTCGCCGGCGCGGTCCTCGGCCTCCTCGCAGGTCAGCCAGGTGCCCCAGGGGGTCGGCCCGCCGGCGCAGTTGGAGATGGTGCCGGAGAGCGCCACGAACTCACCGAGGTTGCGGCCCGCGAGGTCCGTCTTGATCACGGTGCAACCGCCGGCGTCGACGGCGCCCGCGTCGTAGACAGTGCCCTTGACGTGCGGCACGCCGAACTCGGCGCCCGGGTCGATCTCGTGGTTCTGGATCAGGGTGTACCGGCCGTGGCCGCCGTCGTAGACGGCCATGCCGTCGTGGTCCGACGGTGTGGTGCCCTGGCCGCGGTCGAGCCGGGTGACACCGGTCCGGGTGACCACCGTGTAACGGAAGCCCTTGGGCAGGGCCAGGATTCCCTTGGGGTCATCCACGAGCGGCGGGAAGGGCACAGTGCCGGGCTTCACCGGCGGGTGCGGCCGGGCCGGGCTGGCCTGGGCCAGGGACGGCAGGCCGCCCGCGACGGCAATGCCGACGCCGGCGGCGGCGCCACTGGCGAGAAAGGTACGACGAGACGAAGGCACGTGGATCAACTCCTGGTCAAGGCAAGTGCGACGACTGGCAGCCAACTCCTTCGGGTGGACAGCGACACGTCACCAGTGGGATCGGGTGGTGACATCGGAGTTAAGAGTCAGGGTCGCGCACGCGTCGCGGGGCCGTCGGGCTTGACCTTGACGCTGCGTCAATCCTCCATGCTGCCGCCATGAGCAATTCGCACACAACAGCTCAGACCGAGCAGGCAGCGATCCAGGTGCTTGGTCTGGAGAAGTCGTTCAAGCAGCTCACGGTGCTGCGTGGCGTCGACATCGACGTCGCGCGGGGCAGCATCTTCGCCCTGCTCGGCTCGAACGGTGCTGGCAAGACCACAGTCGTGAGGATCCTCGCCACGCTCCTGCGAGCCGACGGCGGGACGGCCCGGGTCGCCGGCTTCGACGTGGTGACCCAGGCCGCCGAGGTACGGCAGTCGGTCAGTCTCACCGGGCAGTTCGCGGCGGTCGACGAGATCCTCACCGGGCGGGAGAACCTGATCCTGGTGGCCCGGCTGCGCCACCTCAAGGAGCCCGGTTCGATCGCGGACGACCTGCTGAGGCGCTTCTCGCTGACCGAAGCGGGCACCCGGCGGGTACGGACCTACTCCGGCGGCATGCGTCGCCGTCTCGACATCGCGATGAGCCTGATCGGGAACCCGCCGGTCATCTTCCTCGACGAGCCGACGACCGGGCTGGACCCGGAGGCGCGCATCGAGGTATGGCAGGCCGTGAAGGAACTCGCCAGTGGCGGTACGACGGTGCTGCTCACCACCCAGTACCTCGACGAGGCCGAACAGCTCGCCGACCGGATCGGGATCCTCCACGAGGGACGGATCATCGTGAACGGCACCCTCGACGAGCTCAAGCAGCTCCTGCCACCCGCCGAGATCGAGTACGTCGAGAAGCAGCCGACCCTCGAGGACGTGTTCCTCACCCTCGTTGGCGCCAAGACCGAGAAGGAACAACGATGAACAGGCACTTCCTCGGCGACACCACGGTTCTGCTGGGACGCTCACTGCGCCACATCGCCCGCAGCCCGGACACCATCATCACCACCGCCGTCATGCCGATCGCCTTCATGTTGCTGTTCGTCTACGTCTTCGGCGGCGCGATCGAGACCGGCTCCGACTCGTACGTGAACTATCTGCTCCCCGGCATCCTGCTCATCACTGTCGCCTCGGGCATCTCGTACACGGCCTTCCGGCTCTTCCTGGACATGCAGGGCGGCATCTTCGAACGGTTCCAGTCCATGCCGATCGCACGATCCGCGGTGCTCTGGGCGCACGTGCTGACCTCACTGGTCGCCAACCTGATCTCGTTGGTCGTCGTCGTCCTCGTCGCCCTGCTCATGGGCTTCCGCACCGGGACGAGCGTGCTGGGGTCGCTCGCGGTGGCCGGCATCCTGGTGCTGTTCACCCTGGCGCTGACCTGGATCGCCATCATTCCCGGCCTCACCGCCCAGTCCGTGGACGGCGCGAGCGCCTTCTCGTACCCCCTGGTCTTCCTGCCGTTCGTCAGCTCGGCGTTCGTGCCCACCGCGTCGATGCCCGGCCCGGTGCGCGCCTTCGCGGAGCACCAGCCGGTGACCGCCATCGTCAACGCGATCCGAGACCTCTTCGCGCAGAAGCCGGTCGGATCGGGCATCTGGGCCGCCCTCGCCTGGTGCGTCGGCATCCTCGTGGTGGCCTACCTCTTCGCCAACCTGACCTACCGTCGCAAGATCTCCTGAGCGCGATTCGAGGGGGGCCGAGCGACTCGAGGGGCAGGATCAGGACATGCTGACGATCAGTCAACTCGCGGCGTACGCCGGCGTCACGGTGCGGGCGGTACGGCACTACCACCAGATCGGCCTGCTGCCGGAGCCCGAGCGGGACGCCTCGGGCTACCGGCGGTACAGCGCAGGGGCGGTGGTGTCCCTCATCAGGATCCGAATTCTCGCCAGCGCCGGCGTGCCGCTCTCCCAGATCGGTCAGATGCTGGAGGCCGACACGTCGACCTTCGCGGCCGCGGTCGAGGAGATCGACAGGCAACTGGGCGACGAGATCGCACGACTGGAGACCAGCCGGAAGCAGATCGCGCAACTCGCCGCCGGGGATCGTCTGGCGCTCGCGCCGGAGGTGACCGCCTACCTCGACCGGCTCCGGGACATTGGCGTCTCCGAGCGGGTGGTGGCGGGTGAGCGGGACAGCTGGATCCTGATGTCGGCCCGCTGGCCCGATCGGGTCCGCGAGTGGATGCCCAGCAAGATCGCGCAGCTCGACGACCCGCAACTCATTCGGCTCTATCGGATCCTCTCGGAGATCTTCGAGAGCGACACCAGCGACGACGCGTGTCTGGTGGAGGCCGCCGACATCCTGGCGAGCCTCGCCGAGCAGGCGTACCGCTCCGGTGAGATCGACCTCGGTGAGGTGGCGAAGGACGACCTACCGTTCGACCTTCTGGACGCGCTGGCCGTCGAGGCGGACCCGCGGGTGGAGCGACTGCTGAGTCTGATGCGCGAGCGCGGCTGGGATGGTCTGGCGCGGCTGGAGCGGCTGGCAGAGCCGTCCACCTGATCGACTGTCAGCTCTGTCGGTGGTTCACCGCGGGGCTGGTGCAGGTGTCGTGCCACCAGCGGCGGGACGCCAGCGCGGCCAGCCCGGCGCCGGCGGCGTTGAGCAGGACGTCGTCCACCGACGACACCCGGTCGAGCCGAAGGACGTACTGGGCGGTCTCGACCAGGACCGAGCAGCCGGCCGCGAGAGCCAGGACGCGCGGCACCGACGCCAGCGCCGGGAACCGCAGCGGGGCGAAGAACCCCAGGGCCGCGAAGACCAGCAGGTTGCCGACGACCTGGACCGTCGCCGTCAGCGGCCCTCCGTCGGAGAAGATCGTGAGCAGGTCGCGCAGCGGCACCACTGTCACCCGGCCGGGGACCCCGCCGGCCTGATCACCCGGCAGCATGATCATCCATACCCAGGGGACCGTGCCGTAGACGATGCCCACATCGGCCAGCGACGTACGCCATGCCGACGTGGCGCCAGCGGCACGTCGGCGGCGGGCCAGGGACCACACCACCAGCACTGCCAACGGCAGGACGATGACCGTGATCAGGACGACGCCGTTGAACGTACCGAACCAGCCGTGCCAACCCCTGACCATCCGACCCCGCTCTCGCTCAGCCCCGAAACCTACCGGGCCCACGTCGCGGCCGTCCGGCGGGAGATCGCAGCCCTGGACGAGGGCGCGGTCCTCGTGGGCCACTCGGTGGGCGGGACGATCCTCGTTTACACGCTCGCCGAACGGCCACCGGAGCGGGCGCTGACCGCGATCGTGCTCGTCGCCGCCCCGTTCGTGATCACCAGCTCAACGAGGATCTGAGCGAGGTGGCGCGGGTGATCCGGCGCGACTAGGTCGTCGGTAATGCCGCCCCCGGCGGTTGTGCGGGGGCGGCATTACCCATCAATCGGGGTAGGTCAGCTACGGGTGGACCACTGCTGGTTGGTGCCGCCGTTGCAAGCCCAGAGGATGATCCTGGTGCCGTTGGCGGTGCCGGCGGCGTTGGCGTCGAGACAGAGCCCGGACTGCACGCCGGTGATGGTGCCGTTGCTGTTGACGTTCCACTGTTGGTTGTTCTGACCGTTGCAGTCCCAGATGATCGCCTGGGTGCCGTTGGTGGTGCCTCGGCCGGAGGCGTCCAGGCACTTGTTGCCGTACACCTGGAGTTGTTTGCCAGCGGTGTAGGTCCAGCGCTGCGCGGTGCTGTTGCTGATGCAGTCCCAGAGCTGGACCTGGGTGCCGTTCGTGGTGCTGGCGTTCGGCACGTCGATGCAGCGGCTGGACTGGCCGCCCACGACCTGGACGTTCTGTTGCGGGTTGCCGCCGCCGGCCGGCGCGTAGGCGGCGGCGTTGATGTTGGCCTGGACGGCGTTCTCGGTGGCCGCCGTCGGGTAGCCGGAGGTCAGTACGCCCTCGAAGAAGGTGCCGCGACCGGTGATGCTGTTGTCACCGCCGATGCCGAGCAGGATGGCGCCCTCCTTCTTCATCGGGTGGTAGCCGTTGGGGCGTGGCCCGTCGAAGTAGGTCGTCAGGCTGCCCGACTGGGCGTTGCCGCCCCGGATCGCCCAGTGGTTCGGCTCGCCCTTGACCATGGCGGTGACGAAGCGGTGGTTGATCGACGCGATGTTGTTGTAGCCCGCGTTGACGCCGGAGAACAGCCCCCACTCCAGGTCGGCCATGATCCAGGGACCGGCCCCGGCCCCGTAGCCCCACTGCTTGTTGGCGCCGAAGTAGACGGTCTCCATGATGGCGCGTTCGTCGGCGAGGCTGTTGGTCTGCGCGTTGCCGTAGTCGAAGCAGCACCACTGGTTGTAGTGCGTGCCGTCGACGACCGCGTAGATGCCCTCGGGCTGGTCGCCGGTCGCGACACCGTTGGTGTTGTTGTTGCGGTAGCCGGTGCCGGGGGCGATGTAGACGCCGTACGCCTTCTGCCCGCCGACGGTGACCGGGGCCGCCTTCGCGTCGGCGAGGTTGTCCCAACCGCCGGGGGCGGGGCCGGCGAAGCCGCCGGGGGGCGCCTGGGTGAGGCGGTTGTTGCGCCCGGACTGGTCGTAGATGATCGTGATGACGCAGGTGGTGTTGGCGCAGAACGTGTCCTGGGTGGCGGCGTTGGCGTAGCCGCCCTCGCTGAGCACGCCGACGTCCCGGGTCGTGTTGTCCGACGATCGTCGGACCTGGTAGAGCGGGCCGTTGTACGCGCCGTACAGCGCGCGGGTGGTGCTGTGCGCGGCCACGCACGGCGTGCCGCCGGAGGCGTAGATGTCACACGGACCGGTGCCGGCGGCGTGGGCGACGCCCGGAGCGTCCGAGACCACATAGGCGCCGGCGCCGACGACGAGGACCAACAGGGTCCCGGCGGCGGCCATCAGGCGACCCAGCTTTCTCTGCACGTTCATCGGATCTTTTCGGGTGCGTGGTGGGGGTGGGGTGTGGCGATGGAATTGACGTCACACGTCATACCTGTGACATTAATGGTTGTCCATCTATTGACGCTAGTTGGCACACGTTGGTCATCGATCGATGAGCCTGAGGACGGATATGCTGGTCAGCGGAGCAAGGTGCGTCCCCGTGTCGGGGCAAAAGTCGATTCGAGGGCGATTGATGAACATCGGGGAGATCGCTCGCCGGGCGGGGGTGTCCCGCAGCACCGTTTCCTACGTGCTCAGCGGAAAACGCAGCGTGTCGGCGGCGACCCGGCAACGGATCCAGTCGGTCATCGACGAGTTGGACTACCGGCCGAACGCCAGCGCCCGCGCACTCAAGGAGGGGCGCACCCGCACCCTCGGGCTGGTCATCCCGCCGGCGAGCCAGCGGCTGACCGACATGCAGCTCGGCTTCGTCGCCAGCGTCGTCGAAGCCGCCGCCCGCCACGACCTCGACGTGCTGCTGTCCCCCTCCGGTGGCGACCATGACCGGTCGTTCGAGCGGATCGTCACCGGGCGCCGGGTGGACGGCGTGGTCCTCATGGAGATCCGGTTGGCGGACGACCGGGTGACCCGGCTGACCAAGGCCGGGCTGCCGTTCGTCACCATCGGGCGGACCGCCGAGCCGCACGGGATGAGCTGGATCGACATCGACTACGCCGGGCTGATCGCCCGGTGCGTGCAGCACCTGGCCGACCTGGGGCACCGGCACGTGGCACTCGTGAACCGGTCCGCCGAGTTGGTGGCCGCCGGGTACGGCCCCAGTCATCGCGCGCTGACCGGCTTCCGTACGGCGGCGGCCGAGCGGGGGTTGACCGGCGTGGAGGTCTGCAGCGGCGACGACACCGCCTCCGGCGAGGCGTGTATGGAGCAACTGCTCGCGACGCACCCGGAGGTCACGGCGGTGGCCACCATCAACGAGGCCGCACTGCCCGGGATGCAGCGGGCGTTGACCGGCGCCGGGCTGTCCGTGCCACGCGACTTCTCCGTCACCGGAGTCGCCGCACAGCACTGGGCGGAGGATTTCCGCCCGCCGCTGACCGCCGCCGACGTGCCGATGGTCGAGATGGGCGCCGAGGCGGTGTCGCTACTTCTGGAGATCATCGCGGCTCCCGACGCCGTGCCGCGACACCGCCTCTACAGCCCGCCCATCTCGTTGCGGTCCAGCACCGGCCCGGTCCGGGACCGCTGATCCGACCCGGCTACCCGCCCCTGACACGCCGCTCCTCCTGGGCGGCGGCGAGGATGAGATAGCTGCTGGCGGTCCAGGTGTAGGCGCGGTCCCGCAGCCCGGTGCCGGTCTCGGCGTCGAAGTTCTCCGCGAAGCCGGACTTCTCACACAGCGCGAGGAACCGCCGACTGATGTCGTCGGCGATCCTGGTCTGCCCGGCCCGGCGTAGGCCGTCCTCGACCAGGACGGTGGAGGGCGCCCAGATCGGGCCACGCCAGTAGCCGTCGGCGAGGTAGTGGGCCGAGTCGGTCGGCTCGGTGGCGAGCCCGTGCGTGGTCAGGTGGGTCTCGACGCCGCGCGCCAGCGCGGCGGCGACCGTGGCCGGCAGGTCGGCCCCGAGTGCGACGGGCATCAGGTCGAGCAGGCTGCGGCTGGCTCGCCGGTGCCCGGTGTGGGGGTCCCGGGCGTGGAAGCGTTCGCCGTCCCACAGGTCGCGCAGCATGGCCCCGTGGATCCGGTCGGCCTCCCGGGACCAGCGGGTGCCGGGCTCACCCAGCTCGGTCGCGAGGTCGGCGAGGCAGCGAAGCTGCGAGACCAGGAACGCGGCGAGGTCAGCCGTCTCGAGGACCCGGTTGTCGTCGAAGGTGGTGGCGTTGTCCCAGCCGCTGTCGTTGCCGTGCTGGTAGTGCGGCAGGTCGTGGCCGGGAGCACGTCGCGCGTCGAGCCAGAACCCGGTCCAGCGGGCGAGCCGGTCGTACGTCTGCGCCAGCGCCGCCCGGTCCGGCGGCTGGGGAAGGCGTCGGCGCAGGTGCCGCAGGGCCCAGCCGTGGATCGGCGGCTTGACGTAGTTGTGCAGGACCTCGGAGTGGGTGACCGAGTCGGGGAGTGCGCCGGCCTCGTCCTGGTGGTCGAAGGGCAGCTGGAACTGGTGCCAGGCCAGCTCCGGCTCGCCGGCCGCCAGGGCGATCGCGTTGAAGCAGTGGTCCCAGCTCCACACCTTGTCCATCCAGTGCATGGACATCAGGACGGCCGGCCGGGTGACGAAGCCCGCCGGGGAGACCGTGGCCGACCACAGGACGTACGCGGCCAGCTCGGCGGCCGGGGTTTCCGGGCCGCGCCAGGGCGCGATCGCGTCGACGAACGCGGTGAACTCCGCGAACCGGTCGCGGCGCAGCTGCTCGAAGGTGGCGGATCCGGCGTACGGGCGGCGGGCGGTGGCGTACTCCTCGATCGCGATCTCCCAGGGCTGGTCGCCGGAGAGGTCCAGGGCGCGGTCGGCGGTGCCGAGCGCCTGCGTGCCCCGGGTCCGCAGCGGAGCGCCGGAGAGCACCGTGACCCGGTAGCGGCGACCGGTCTCATACGAGGTGAACACGTGTGATCCGTCGACCGGGTCGACGTACAGGTAGGTGCCGCTGAAGGGGGTGAGGGTGTGCGCGGCGGCGGCCACCCGCAGGCCGAGTCGGTGGCCCCGGATCCGCAGGGTGTCCGGCCCGTCGTAGACGGCCTCGATCCGGTCGGCCCCGTTGCGCCAGGTCAGCAGCGCGGGCGTGGCGACGACAGTGGTGCCGGCGACCGTGGGGGTGAGTCGCAGAACGGGGTGCAACCCGGTCTGGTGGGAGACCAGGTGCAGGTCGTCGGCGTACGTCTTCTCGGCTACCACCGGGGAGATGTTGAACCAGGATCCGCGGTAGCTGAACGGGATGTCCTGGATTCCGAACTCCGGACCGGACGGGGCGACGGTCATGGGTGGCGGGTGCCTTTCTGTGGTGCGGGTGGTCGGTCCTGGACCGCCGCGGTTGGTCAGTCCTTGACGGCGCCGGCGGTCACGCCCATCGAGACGTAGCGTTGGGCCAGGATCAGCAGGACGGCGGCGGGGATCGAGGCGACGACGGCGGTGGCCATGATGGCGTTCCACTGCTGGTTGTTGTTGCCGATGTAGTGGTAGATGCCGAGGGTGATCGGCTGGTGGTCGCCGCCTCCGGCCAGGGTCGAGGCGAAGATGAAGTCCGACCAGGACCACAGGAACGCGAAGAGCGACACCGTGACGATCGAGTTGCGGCTGACCGGCAGCACGACCGACCAGAAGGTCCGCAGCCGACCGGCGCCGTCGACCACGGCGGCCTGGAGCAGCTCGTCGGGGATGCCGGATATGAAGGCCGTGAAGATCAGGACAGCGAACGGCACCGCGAGCGTCGTGTCGGCCAGGATCAGGCCGGGCAGCGTGTTGAGGACGCCGAGGGTGAGGTAGATGGCGTAGAAGCCCATCGCCATGATGATCCCCGGGATCATCTGCGCGATCAGCAGCAGGAAACTCAGC
This sequence comes from Micromonospora sp. NPDC050795, assembly GCF_044456785.1. Lineage (NCBI taxonomy): Bacteria > Bacillati > Actinomycetota > Actinomycetes > Micromonosporales > Micromonosporaceae > Micromonospora > Micromonospora sp. NPDC050795. Next base: position 46,700 of record NZ_JBITGE010000009.1, read on the forward strand.
GCCGGGCCGCCGGGTGGCCGAAGCTTCGCCAGCGCGTAACCGGCGGGGGCCGCCAGCGCCACGGTCAGCACCACAGTGCCGAGACCGACCAGGAAGCTGGTGCCGAGGTACGGCAGTTGCTGGTCGAGCACCGCCCGATAGCCGTCCAGGGTGCCGTTGATGGGGAACAGGTGCGGAGGGCTGGCCCGCATGTCCTGGTCCCGGGTGAAGGACACATTGATCATCCAGTAGACGGGGAAGAGCATCAGCCCGGTCAGCACCAGGCCGACGCCGGTCTTCCACCAGGCCCGAGGCGTCGAGGTGGTCATCGCAGCTGCTGCCTCCGCTCGATCCGGATGTAGACGAGGCCGGCGATCAGAGCCAGCACGATGAGCAGGTTCCCGATGGCCGCGCCAGGGCCGAAATCGGGCAGCAGGTTGCCGAAGCCGAGCCGGTACGACCAGGTGGCCAGCGTTGCCGAGGAGCCGGTCGGACCGCCCTTCGTCATGATCCAGATGATGTCGAAGACCTTCAGCGTGTAGATCAGCCCCAGCAGCAGCGTGATCAGGGAGACGGGACGCAGCAGCGGGAAGGTGATGCCCCAGAACCGCTGCCACCCCGTCGCGCCGTCGAGCGCGGACGCCTCGTACATCTCGATCGGGATCGCCTGCAGGCCGCTGTAGAGCACCACCAGGTTGAACGGGATGCCGATCCAGACGTTCGCGATGATCACCGAGGTGAGTGACCAGCCCGGCGAGGTGAGCCAGTTGACCGGGTCGATCCCGACGACGCCGAGCGCCGCGTTGACCAGCCCCGAGTCGCTGTTGAGCAGCCACGACCAGGTCGACGCCGAGACGATCAGTGGCAGCAGCCACGGTACGAGGATCAGTGCCCGCAGCGTGCGCGACAGCGGGAAGTGCTGGTGGAAGAAGAGGGCCAGGGCCATGCCGATGGTGAACTGGAAGGCGAGCGAGGCCGCCGTGAAGACCACCGTGTGGGTCAGCGTCGGCCCGAAGGCCGGGTCGGTCAGGACCGTCCGGTAGTTGTCGAGGCCGGCGAAGGGCGCCCCGCCCTGCACGAACGAGCGGACCGTGTACTCGCGCAGGCTCAACTCGACGTTGCGATAGAGCGGGTAGGCGTAGAAGGCCGCCAGGTAGATCGTCACGGGTGCCAGAAAGCCCCACGCCATCCATCGGTTGGGCCGGCGGGCACGGGACGGGGGAGGCCCGGATGGGGCGGCGACCGCCGCCCCATCCTGGTCTCGTACGGCAGTGGTCTCGGTGGTGGAGGGCATGGTGTCGGTTCGGAACGCTTACCTGGAGGTGGCGGCGGTCTGCGCGGCGGCCAGGGCCTCCTGTGGCGACTTCCCGCCGCTGAGGGCCGACTGCACCGCGGTCCAGAGCGCCTCGGAGATCTTCGGGTACCTGGTGCCGAGGTTGTCACCCGTGCGGCCCTTGGCTGCCCGGACCGCCTCCACCCAGACCTTGAGCTTGGGGTCCGCTGTGGCCTGTCGTTCCTGCACGGCGGCGACGGGTGCGACGTAGGAGAGCGTGGTGTCCGTGGTGAGGAGGTTGTCGGCGTTGGTCAGGCAGGTCACGAGCTTCTGCGACGTCGCGTACCGGCCGGTCTTCTTCTGCACCGGAATGGAGACGAACTCACCGCCGGTGGGCGCCGGGGCCGGGCCGCCCGCGCTGGCCGGGATCGGGATCGTGCCGTACGAGAAGCCGAGCTTCTCCGCGTTGGCCAGCTGCCAGGTGCCGTTCTCGGCGAACGCGTAGTCGCCGGTGGCGAACTCCTGCCAACTCGTGGTCTGGGTGTTGTTGATGATGGAGTTCGGGGCGTGGCCCTGCTTGAGCCAGTCGGTCCAGAGCGTCAGCGCGGAAACCGCCTGCGGTGAGTCCAGACTCGTCAGTTGGGCGCCCGATCCCCAGAACCAGGGCAGGAACTGGAAGCTGCCCTCCTCGGTGCCGATCGCGGAGAAGGTGATGCCCTTCTTCCCCTTGGCCTTCACCTTGGTCAGTGCCGCGTTCAGTGAGGCCCAGTCCTTGACGGCGGCGGGATCGACGCCGGCGGCGGTGAGCAGATCCTTGTTGTAGTAGAGGGCGAGGGTGTTCGCCCCGATCGGCACCCCGTAGGTCTTGCCGTCGCTCTGGCCGGCGCCGAGCACGTTCTTCTCCATGGCCGAGACGTCGAGCTTGTTGTCGTCGGTGGTGGTGAGCGCACCGGCTTCGGCCAGGGTGGAGATGACCGGGTTGTCGACGATCAGGACGTCCGGTGAGTTTCCCTGCTGGGCGGCGAGCAGCGCCTTGTTGGTCAGGTCGGTGGTGTCGTATCCGGTCCGCTCGACCGTCACTCCCGCGTCGGTGCCGCACTTCTTGAGCAGCGCCACCCACTCGGAGTCGTCGGCGAACTGTGGATACGGGTCCCAGACGAGGTAGGCGCCGCCGCTGTCCGCGGGGCCGTCGGCGGAGGGACGAGCAGGCGCTGGCTGTCACTGCGGCGAGAGCTATCACGGCGACGGCGGCCAGGCGCCGCCGACGACTGAATCCGGTCATGTGGTGCCTCACTTCAATCGATCGTCAGGTGGGGTTTGTCGGTTGATCGTCGCGGGTTGGAGCAGCCCAACCATGAGGCGAACCGATTCGACGAATCGGTTCGCCCGAAGATAGGTCTGGCCATGCCCGGGGGTCAAGGGTCAGTTGGGCGCGTCAGAGAGATCGCTGAGAAACACGGTCTTCACCGGGGCGTCACTTCATTGACATCGTTCAGTCCCCGGTCCTACGATCCGTGCGAATCGATTCGCAAGCGCTGCCCTCCGGAGAGCGTCCCCCGCGCCCCACCAAGGAGCCGCCCGTGAAAACCCCGTCCCCCGGTCGGTCACGACGAGCCCGCGTGTCCGTGGCCCGACTCGTCGTCGGCCTGCTCGCCGCCGCTGCCGCCGTCACCGTCGTCCCGTCCCCCGCCCAGGCCGCCGACGAGTCGATCAGCGTCAACTTCGCCACCACGAACGGTGCGCCGACCTACCGCGCCTCCGGCTGGATCTACGGCATGACCGAGAACGCCAGCGGTCCGGCCGACCACTTCTACCGGGACGTCAAGTTCCAGTACATGCGCGCCGGTGGCGCGCAGTTGCCGGGCAGTGGCTGGGTCGGCGGCACCTACGACCGTCGCTGGAACTCCACACTCGCCCAGGCACGTCGCACCACAGCCCTCGGCGGGAAGTTCATCATCCTGCCGCACGACCTCTGGGGTGCCGACGGCGCCGGGATCTCCCGCTTCCCCGGTGACAACGGCAACTGGACCGACTACGACAACTTCCTGACCCGCCTGATCAGCGACGTCCGGGCGTCCGGGCTGTCGGTGCAGTGGGACATCTGGAACGAACCCAACATCACCATCTTCTGGAACCGGCCGATCTCCCAGTACCTGGAGCTGTGGCGGCGCACCTACCAGCGCATCCGGGCGGAGTTCCCCAGCCAGCTGATCGTCGGGCCGAGCTGCGCCTGCGTACCGTCGACCAACCACACCTTCTGGAACCAGTACCTGGACTTCGTCCGCTCGACGAACACGGTGCCGGACATCATCAGCTGGCACTCGCTGCCCGGTGACCCGGTCGCCAACGTGGCCGCCGCCAACGCCACCCTCGACCCGCGCGGCATCGCCCACCCGCGTCCGTACCAGATCAACGAGTACGGCGCGCCCGACGAGCAGAACCCGGCCGACGGCGCCTGGTACATCGCGCGCCTGGAACGGGCCCGGGCCGACGGCCTGCGGGCGAACTGGGCCAGCGGCGGCAGCCTGCACAACGACCTCGGCAACCTGCTGATCCGTAACTCGGCCGGCCAGCACCAGCCCAAGGGGGAGTGGTGGAACTACCGCTACTACGCCTCCCAGGTCGGGGAGATCGTCGCGGTGACCCCCAGCCAGTCGTACGACGCGTACGCCACGAAGGCGGCCGGAGTGGCGAAGGTGCTGGTCGGCGCTGGTCGTACCACCGGGAACCTGACCGTCAACCTGCAACGCCTGGACACCACCAGCGGCATCGTGCAGAACAACCAGGTCCGGGTCGTCACCCAACGCGTCCCGCACAACGGTGGCGGTGCCGTGGCGGGTCCGGTCACTGTCTCGAACAGCGTGGTCGGGGTGTCCAACAACAACGCCACGGTGACCGTGCCGTACACCAACCAGACCGACACGTACACCGTCACGCTGCTGCCCCCCTCGGACGGTGGCTTCCAGTCGGTGGCGGTGGCCCAGCACTCGCAGCAGTGTTTGAACAACACGGGTCTGAGCACCGCCGACGGCAACGTCCAACAGCAGAACTACTGCGACGGCGGTGACCAGCAGCTCTGGAACTTCGTCCCGGTCGCCGGCGTGGCCAACACCTACACGGTGGTCAACCAGCAGAGCGGCAAGTGCCTCGACGTCAGCGGCGTCTCCACCGCCGACGGCGCGGCCGTGCACCAGTGGACCTGCCTGAACAGCCTCAACCAGCAGTTCACGCTGCGGAAGGTGACGTACTCGGGCAACGACTCGCACGACTACCAACTCGTTGCCCGGCACAGTGGCAAGTGCGTCGACGTCAACGCGGTCTCCACGGCGGCTGGCGCGCTGGTCCACCAGTGGACCTGCAAGGCGGTCAATCAGGGCAGCACGTTGAATCAGACGTGGCGGCTCCTGGGGCGGTAGTCGTCCCGGGGCAGGTGACGCGCTGGCTGTCGGCCCCGGCAGTCAGCGCGTCACCGGACACCACATTCATTGACATGAATTAAATAAAGGTCCTACCATTCGCAGCGATTCGCCATCGCCACCACCCGCCCGTGGCGCGTCGACGATCTTCCGCGCTTCCACGACTCCGAGGAGCCACCTCGTGCGAACCCCGTCCCGCAGTGGGTCCGGAACAGCCCGCGACCTCATCCCGAAACGCCAACGCGTCCGACGTTTGACCCTCCTGGCCGGTGCGCTGGCCGGGGTGCTCGTCGTCGTCGGCGTCGGTGTCGGCACCACCCCCGCCACGTCGCCCTTCGCCGCCAGGGTCGCCGCGGCGGCCACCATCCCGCCCGGGCAGAGCACCCCCATCGTCGGTACGCCGTCCGGCCGCTGCCTCGAAGTGCCCAACTCCAGCACCACGAACGGCACCCAGACGCAGCTCTGGGACTGCAACGGTGCGGCCGGCCAGACCTGGACGTGGACGTCGAGCAAGCAGATCCAGGTGTACGGCAACAAGTGCCTGGACGCCTCCGGCCGCGGCACCACCAACGGCACCCAGGCGATCATCTGGGACTGCAACGGCCAGAACAACCAACAGTGGAACGTCAACAGCAACGGCACCATCACCGGCGTGCAGTCCGGGCTGTGCCTCGACGCCAACGCCGCCGGCACCGCCAACGGCACCAGGATCATCCTCTGGGCCTGCAACGGCGGCACCAACCAGCAGTGGGCCTCGCCGACGACCACCACCCCGCCGCCGACCAACCCACCGACCGGTGCGCGCCCGTGCGACATCTACGCCTCCGGCGGCACCCCGTGCATCGCGGCGCACAGCACCACCCGGGCGCTCTACGAGGCGTACGCCGGCAACCTCTACCAGGTCCGACGCTCGTCGGACAACACGACCCGCAACATCGGGCTCACGGGCACCGGCGGCACCGCCAACGCGGCGACGCAGGACTCGTTCTGCACCGGCACGACCTGCGTGATCACGGTGGTCTTCGACCAGTCCGGGCGCGGCAACGACCTCTGGTACCAGGGGTCGAGCGTCGTTCCGGGCTCCCCGCAGAGCAAGCCGGCGATCGCCACCTCGGAGTCGCTGACCGTGGGCGGCGCGAAGGCGTACTCGCTCTACATCAACCCGGGCAACAGCTACTGGCGCGACGGGCACCTCACCGGGGTGCCGACCGGCGCGGCGCCCGAGGGCATGTACATGGTCACCAGCGGCACCCACGTCAACAGCGGATGCTGCTTCGACTACGGCAACAGTGAGACCACCCGCAAGGCCGACGCCGCCGGGGCGATGGACGCCATCAACTTCAGCAAGCAGTGCTGGTTCGGCGGCTGCTCCGGCAGCGGCCCGTGGGTGCAGGCGGACCTGGAGTGGGGTCTCTTCCCGGGCGGCAGCAGCTCCTGGAACCCGAACCAACGCTCGTTCGCCAGCAAGTTCGTCACCGCGACGCTGAAGAACAACGGCACCACCCGCTTTGCCATCAAGGGCAGCGACGCGCAGGCCGGCAGCCTCTACACGCTGTACGACGGCTCGCTCCCGCCGGGATACAGCCCGATGAAGAAGCAGGGCGCGATCATCCTGGGCAGTGGCGGTGACTGCTGCAAGCCCGACGGCGGCGCCAACCTGAGCGCCGGCACCTTCTACGAGGGGGCGATGGTCGCCGGCTATCCGTCCGACGCGGTCGAGAACGCCGTGCAGGCCAGCGTGGTGACCGCCGGATACCGCTGATCCTGACCACGCCGTACGAGTCGTGCGCCGGTCACCACCTCGTGGTGACCGGCGCACGCTCGAGTAGACGTCGACCCGATCTCAGGCGACGGTGCAGGACGCTCCGTTGAGGGTGAACGAGGACGGTCGGGTGTTGTTACCGCTGTGGCTGGCCTGGAAGCCGAAGCTCACCGAGCCGTTGGCGGGGATGCCGCCGTTGTAGGCGACGTTGCGGGCTGTCACCTGCCCCGAGTTGGGCGAGTAGGTGGCGTTCCAGCCCGAGGTGATGGTCTGACCGCTGGGCAGGGTGAAGACCACGGACCAGCCGTTGACGGCGCTGGTACTGGTGTTCGTGACGGTGATGTTCTCGGTCAGGCCGGTGTTCCAGGCGTTGATGGCGACCGTCACCCGGCAGGCGCCGGAGGTCGGCGGCGGGGTGGTGGGCGGCGGGGTGGTCGGGGGCGGGGTGGTCGGGGGCGGGGTCGTGGTGTTGGTCAGTCCGAAGAACGCGATGGCGGACGCGGCCATCCCACCGGAGGGCAGGCTGTGCCCGGCACCCTGGATGCTGTACGCCTCGACCTGGACGGTGCCGCTGCTGTCGGCGTACCGGCGCCGGTTCCAGTTGGCCTGGGGCGTGTCGGTGGAGGTGGGTGTCTGGCCCAGCCCGAACACGTTGGTCCACTGCTCGATCGTCTCCTGCAACAGCGAGTACGGCACGAGCGTGTCGTTGGTGCCGTGCCACAGCTGCACCCGCGGCCGGGGCCCGGAGTAGCCGGGGTACGCCTGGCGCACCGCGTCACCCCACTGCTGGGGAGTCCGGTTCATGTTCCCGCCGGTGCACTGGCTGCTGCCGGGCGGGTAGTCCGCCGCGTTGGCGAAGCAGTTGTACGGCACGCCCATGAACGCGGCGCCGGCCTTGAACACGTCGGGATAGAGGGCCAGCATGTGGTTCGTCATCATGCCGCCGGATGAGCTGCCGGTGGCGTAGACCCGCTCCGGGTCGGCCGAGTACTGCTGTTGCACGTACCGGATCATGCTGATGATCGACACTGGGTCGCTGCCCCCACCACGCCGCTTGGCGGCGTCCGACCAGGTGTCGAAGCAGTTGCCGAAGCCGGCCTGCTGGGTCGCGGACGGGTAGATCACGATGCATCCGTACCGGTCGGCCTGGCTGGCGAACTCGCTTCCGGAGTAGAACCCGGGGCCGGACCCGCCGCACCCGTGCATCGCCACCACGACCGCTGGCCGGGCGGGGCGGTTGTCCGGCACGTAGACGTGCATGCGCATCCGGCCCGGGTTGTCGCCGAAGCTGGTCACCTCGGTCAGTGACGCCGCGTACGCGGGCCCGACCGTGGGGGCCACCAGGCCGGCCGCGACCAGTGACGCGGCCAGCGTGAGGAGCAGTTTCCTTCTGATGTTCACCGCACGACTCCTTCGATTGCCTGTGCAGGCTGGATTGGTCGTGCGATCCCGTTGCGGGTCTGCCCGACTCCCGCGGTGATCGCACGTTGCCCGCTACCTGTGGCTCGCCCAGCCCGGCTTCGGATGGCATCGCGTGGCAATTAGTGTTCCCCTCGGACCAACAAGTGTCAATCGAGGGATCTCTATTTGCGACGGGTCGTGCCCGTCCGTCTACAGTCGTCCTACCGTCCCCGAGGAGCACGGAGCGCCTGTGGCAAGCCTCTTCGACATCGACGAGATCTATCCGGACGACGGCGACCACCCACTCCGGCTGCCCCGCCGGCAGGTCGGCAACTCACCCCAGGGTGTCGCGGTGACCCTGTTGGCCGACTACACGCTGCGGACCCGGGTCGCCCTCCCGTCCGCCGCCATCGTCGCGTTGCTCGCGGAGACCGGCGTGACGACGGCCGGAGCGCGGACCGCGATCAGCCGGTTGGCCCGCCGTGGCGTGTTGGAGGGCAGTCGACTGGGGCGACGCAGCTCCTACCGGCTCAGCCGCGCCGCCGCCGCGAATCTCTCCGCCGGGGGGCACTGGATTCTCGCCTCCACCACCTCGACGGGCCGGTGGGACGGTAGCTGGACGATCGTCGCCTTCTCGCTGCCGCAGGACCGCAGTACGCAGCGCCGGGCGCTGCGGGCGCAACTTCGGTGGCTCGGTTACGCGCCGCTGTACGACGGGCTGTGGATCTCGCCGCAGACGTTGACCCCCGCGGCTCGGGCCCAGCTCGACCAGCTCACCCTCGGCGCGGTCACGGTGTTTCGGGGGCGGCAGACCGCGCTCGCCTCGACCATTCACCGTGCGCCGATCGAGGCCTGGGACATCGAGGCGATCAGCCGGAGCTACGACGCGTTCCTGCGTCGTTGGACGCCACTGTTGCCCGCCGTGGCGTCCGGGCAGGTCGAGGGTGCCGCGGCGGTGCGGGCCCGGACCGAGGTCATGGACACCTTCCGACGTTTTCCGGTCCTCGACCCGCAGCTGCCGGTGGAACTCCTTCCACGGGAGTGGCTCAGGCAGCCGGCGCGGGAGCTGTTCGCGGCCGTCTACGACGGCCTCGCCGTACCCGCCGAACGGCACGTCCGGGCGGTCGTCGAGCGGTTCGCCGACGCCGCGCAGCCCGGCATCGAGGCGCACACCACCGCCGACCTCGTCGCCGGCATACGCGCCGATGCCGAACCGGCGCAGCCGTCCGCGAGTGGCACGGCCACCGGGTGTTCGTGAGCCGCTGGGCAGTTGCTGTCGGGTGACGACTGTGAGCGATAACAGGATTGCCCTCTGAAGCGGTCCCGGTGGCGCGGTGGTAAGACTCGTCCGCTGGTCGCGCGGCGGTTGAGCACTGTCGCCCTGGGCGTTTGGTACCGGGCGAAACGCGGCGTTCCGGGAGATCGGCGTGAACGGCCCGTTACGTCTTGACGAACGGCATGTTATCGCTCACTCTCGATATAGAGGACGATCGCTGTCTCGGCTCACCGGGCGAGCCGTACCGATCGGCCCACTGATCACGACGTCCGCAAGGGCATGCGGACGTCATCTCGGGACCCGGCAGGCGCCGGCGACAGCCCTCTCGGACTGTGCGTGCTGATGCCGGGCGGCCAGAAGGACCGCCCCGATCAGCTGTTCCGAGCGAAGTGGCACATCACCACCACCGATGCAACCACTGAAAAGGAACGCCATGAAACCCATGAGAACGATGCTGGCGGCGGCGACCATGGCCGTCGCCCTCACCACCGGTATGACGGTGGCGCTGACCCCCGCATCCGGTGCCGGCACGACCCTGAAGGCTGCCGCCGCCGAGAAGGGCCGCTACTTCGGCGCCGCTGTCGCCGTCGGCAAGCTGTCGACCAGCGCCTACACGACGATTTTGAACCGTGAGTTCAACAGTGTCGTGGCCGAGAACGAGATGAAGTGGAGCTCGACCGAGCCGCAGCAGGGCACCTTCACCTACTCCAGTGGTGACCGCCTGGTCAGTCACGCGCAGGCCAACGGCATGAGCGTGCGGGGTCACACCCTGTTGTGGCACGCGCAGCAGCCGGGCTGGGCGCAGGGTATGTCGGGCAGCGCGTTGCGCAACGCGATGATCAACCACGTCACCCAGGTCGCCACGCACTACCGGGGGAAGATCTACGCCTGGGACGTGGTGAACGAGGCCTTCGCCGACGGTGGTTCGGGTGGGCGGCGTGACTCGAACATGCAGCGCACCGGCAACGACTGGATCGAGGCGGCGTTCCGGGCCGCGCGGGCGGCGGATCCGGGTGCGAAGTTGTGTTACAACGACTACAACACCGACGGGGTCAACGCGAAGTCGACCGGGATCTACAACATGGTGCGGGACTTCAAGTCCCGTGGCGTGCCGATCGACTGCGTGGGTTTCCAGTCGCACCTGGGCACCTCGCTGGCCAGTGACTACCAGGCCAACCTGCAGCGCTTCGCCGACCTCGGCGTCGACGTCCAGATCACCGAGCTGGACGTGATGACCGGCGGCAACCAGGCCAACATCTACGGCGCCGTCACCCGCGCCTGCCTGGCCGTCTCCCGCTGCACCGGCATCACCACCTGGGGTGTGCGGGACTGTGACTCGTGGCGTGGCTCGGACAACGCGCTGCTGTTCGACTGCAACGGCAACAAGAAGGCCGCGTACACCGCCGTCCTGGACGCCCTCAACGGCGGCTCGACCCCGCCCACGACGCCCCCGCCGGGCTCCGGCGTGGACACCAGCGCCTGGTACGTGTTGTTGAACCGCAACAGCGGCAAGGCGCTGGACGTGTACGCCTCGGCCACGAACGACGGGGCGCGGATCAGCCAGTGGACGCGCAACAACGGCGTCAACCAGCAGTGGCAGTTCGTCGACTCGGGGAGTGGCTACTACCGGGTGAAGTCCCGCAACTCCAGCAAGGTGCTCGACGTCAGCGGCTTCTCCACCGCTGATGGCGGCGCGATCGTGCAGTGGTCCGACCTCAACGGCACGAACCAGCAGTTCCGACTCGCGAACTCGGCCGACGGCTACGTACGTCTGATCAACCGCAACAGCAACAAGGCGGTCGAGGTGCAGGGCGCGTCCACCGCCGACGGCGGAAACATCGTCCAGTACGCCGACTGGGGCGGCACCAACCAGCAGTGGCAACTGGTCCGGATCGGCTGACGACCGGCGCCATCGACCGGGGGAGCGGGAGCTGCCGGCTGCTCGGGATCCGGCCGGCGCCCGCCCCCGGCGAGGTGTGACGAGTGGCGGCCCGCCCCATCAGGGGCGGGCCGCCGTGACCGTCAGGTCGCCGCTTGGCGTGATCGGGCAGATCGATGGCGTCGTTTGACGCATGACGTATTACCCGCGCGCCACCGTCGTCCGCAACAACGGTTGCACCGCGCAGAGCCCGCGCGAGCCGGCCGGCGGCAGCCGCACCCACATCACCACGGTCTACTCCGGCTGCAGGTCCGGGTAGCCGGTGCAGTGGGCCGCGTACGACAACGGCCACATGCCCGGCCCAGTGGACGGCACCTACGCCGAGAGCGGCATCACGACCTGGACCAAGGGTGAGATCTGGAGGTTCTTCGCGCAGTTCTCGTGACTCTTGTCGGCCTCGGCTGGCGGCGCCTGCTCCCGTTGCTCGGGGGGCGGGCGACGTCCGTTACCCGTGGCGATCAGCGTTCGAGGCGGTCGGAAATCCCCGAGCCACTGCGGCGAACCAGCCAGGCCTCCGTGATGTGGGTGAACATCGCCTCGGCGGCGCCGTTCGAGTCGTGGGCGGCGATGCGCTCGTAGATGCGTCGGTGACCCTGGTTGGACGCGACGCACAGCGCCCGCTCGGTCCGGCCCATGTAGCGGGCGGTGTTGATGACCTGGCTTTCCAACGCCCGTACGACGCCCCGAGCGATGCGGTTGCCGGATGCCTGCATGATCGTGTCGTGGAAGGCCCGGTCGTGGTCGTGGTAGGTGACGTGGTCGTCGACGAGTTCGTCCATCCGGTCCACCATGGCCCGCAGCCGATCGACGGTCTCGGCGTCGGCGTGGCGGGCGGCGACGTTCGCCATGTCGGACTCCAGCACCCGCCGGGTGACGACCAGGTCGTCGAGGATGGCGAGGCTGTCGTCCACCGCGATGGTCGCCGCGAGGACCAGTTCGTCGAGCATGTCCCAGTGCGCCGGTGGGGTCACCATGGTGCCGGCGCCCTGGCGAACCTGCACCAGCCCCTTCTCCTGGAGGATCTTCACTGCTTCCCGGACGACGGTCCGGCTCACGCCGAAGGTCTCGCAGAGGATCGGCTCGGGGGGTAGGGACGACCCGGACGGGTGTGCGCCGCGGACAATGCGCTCCACCAGTTCGGCGGTGACCGCCCTGGCGAGGTTGGTCGGCCGACGCACCCATGCCGGGGTCCCCGGGCTGTTCAGGGCTGTTTCCTGCGGTGGCGTCATGTCCCCCTCCGATGGCTCGCCGTGGCACGACGTCCGGATCAGTGTACGGCCGACCGTTGACGTAACACGTCATACGAGTTACCTTCCGGTCAACATTTGGCTAGCGGGGCGCCCGCCGGCCACCCCCCATATAGAGGTGACAACTGATGAGACAGCGCGCGATGTGGTCGGCCGTCCTCGTTGTGGGCCTGGCCCTGGCCGGTTGTGGAAGTGCTAGCGATTCGGGCAAATCGACCAGCTCCGATGGCAAGCTGGTCGTGTGGGACTGGAAATCCGGCGAGCCATTCGCCAAATCCTATCTGGACAAGGCCAAGGCCGACTTCAAGAAGAAGCACGCCGACGTCGAGGTCGAGTTCGTCGCGCAGCCGTTCGACCAGTACTACACCCTGCTCGGCGCGGCAATTCAGTCCGGCAAAGGCCCCGACGTCATGATGTTCAACGGCGGTGGACAGATCCGCGACCGGGTGGACGCGTTGGTGCCGATCACCGACTACGTGGCCGAGGACAAGCAGCGGCTGGCCGGATGGGACGCCTTCACCAAGGACGGCAAGGTCTACGGCAGCCCGGTGACGCTGCAGGGCTACCCGATCTACTACAACAAGGAGATCTACCGGAAGGCCGGCCTCGACCCGGCCAGCCCGGCCACCACCTGGGACAAGTTCGTCGCGGACTGCGCCGCCATCGCCAAGGCCAACTCCAAGTGCTTCGCCCTCGGCAACAAGGAAGGCGTCGGCATCCAGTTCTGGCTCTCCAGCATGGGGTCGGTGACCCTCACCGCCGCGGAGTACGACGCCTGGATCACCGGCAAGCGCGACTGGACCTCACCCAACGTGAAGCGGATCTTCGAGCTGTGGAAGGAGACCGGAGTCAAGAAGATGAACACGGACGGGGCCAACTCGACCGCGATGTTCAACGACTCCTTCGCAGCCTTCCAGTCCGGCAAGGCCGCCCACGTCATGGGCCTCATGTCCGACGTCGGGCACTGGAAGGCCTTCAACGAGTTCCTCACCGCGGAGAAGCTCGGCGTCATGAAGGCCCCGGTCGTCACCGCCGGCACCACCCCGAGCCTGCCGTACGACGGTGGCATCGGCTACGCCGTGGCCAAGTGGACGAAAGACCCGAAGGTAGCCGCCGACCTGGTGCGCTCCCTGACCGCGGCCGACGCGTTGAAGGCGTTCTACGCCGACGCCGGCGCGATCGCCGCCGACATCACGATCGACGTCTCGCAGGCCGGCCCGGCCGCCTCCACGATCGTCGCCGAGCTGAAGACCGGCAAGCCGGCTCTGCACGTCGCGCTCTCCTCGAAGACGATCGACCTGATGGGGCGCCTCTCCCAGCAGCTGCTCAGCGGTTCGATCACCGTCGACGAGGTGGTGAAGCAGTTGGCCGCTTCCGACCAGGCGGGCTGACCTCGTGCCGATCGGAAACACGCAACCGTCGGTCCGCCTGGCTTCGGCCGGGCGGGCCGGCGGCCCGGCGGCCACCTCCCCCGCGCACCGCGATGGCATCCGTCCCCGTCGCACCGGTGGCGGCCTGGGGGCCGAGCGGTACGCCCCCTACATACTGGTCGCCCCGGCCGTCCTGATCATCGTGGCGCTGCGGCTCTACCCGCTGATCCTCGGGGTCAACTTCTCCTTCACCGGCGACGGTGACCGGAACGGAGAAGCGGTCGGGTTCGGCAACTACCAGGAACTGTTCGCTGATCCGCTGTTCCGCACCGCGCTGGGCAACGTCGGCCTGCTGGTGTTGCTGCTTCCGGTGGCGGTGGCGATCCCCGGTCTCCTCGCCACGTTCATCTTCCTCCGCGTGCCGGGCCACCGCTTCTACCGCAGCGTCTACTTCTTTCCGGCGGTGCTCTCGCCGGTCATCGTCGGAGCGATCTTCAACCTGCTGCTCGCCTTCGACGGCCCCCTCAACGCCGTGCTCGGGTCGATCGGTGTCGGTCCGGTGGACTGGCTCGGGGACCCGGACGTCGCGATGTTCATGGTGGTGGGCGTGCACATCTGGGCCACCTTCGGGATGGCGCTGGTGGTGTTCCTCGCCGGCTTCGCCACGCTGGACGCCGCGCTGCTGGACGCCGCCCGGGTGGACGGCGCGTCGCTGCGACAGGTCGTCTGGCACGTGATCATCCCGAGCCTCGCCCGGACCATCCAGTTCGTCTTCGTGACCACGATGATCGGGATGCTCACCTCGATGTTCGGGCTGCTCTTCGTGATGACCAGCGGCGGCCCGGAGGGCTCGACGTACCTGCCGGAGTACTACATCTGGATCCAGCAGGGCCAGATGAACCGCCCGGCTCTCGCGTCCGCCGCGTCCACGATCCTCTTCGCGATCATGCTCGTGGTGGGAATGTTGCAGATCAAACTGCTCGAACGATCGGGAAAGGTGGACTGATGTCCCGCGTCCGACTGGGACGGTGGATGATCGCCATCCCGATGTCACTGCTCGCGGTGGCGACGATCTACCCCCTGCTCTTCACCGCGAACGTCGCGTTCAAGACCCGCCGGGACTACATCCTGGACCGGTTCGGCCTGTCCAGCACTCTGCAATGGGAGAACATCAGCACGGCGTGGACCAGCGTCGGAATGGGCCGCTACTTCGTCAACTCGCTGGTCGTGGTGACGTCGTCGGTGCTGCTGCTGCTCCTGCTCGGGTCGATGGCAGGCTTCGCGCTGAGCCAGTTGCGGTTCCGTGGCTCGTCGGCGTTGTTCCTGGGCTGCCTCGCGGGGCTCTTCATCCCGTTCCAGGTCATCATGGTGCCGCTCGCCCGGATCATGGCCGACACCGCGCTGATCGACACGTACCCGGGTCTGATCCTCGTCTACGTGGCCCAGTTCCTGCCCTTCACCGTCTTCCTGATGACGAGTTACTACAAGGGCATCCCACCGGAGATCGTCGATGCCGCCCGGATCGACGGCAACACCGTGTACGGCGTGTATCGCCGGATCATGCTGCCACTGGGCACCCCGGCGCTGCTGTCGGTCGGCATCCTCAACGCCCTGTTCTGCTGGAACGACGTCCTCATGGCGTTGGTGATGATGCCCTCGGCCGAGAACCGGACGCTCATGATCGGGGTGACCTCGTTGCGAGGGCAGTACAGCGACAACATCCCCACCTTCGCGTCCGGGGTGCTGATCGCCGCGATACCCGTCCTGTTGGTCTACCTGTTCCTCCAGCGCCAAATTGCCGACGGCGTGGCCGCCGGTTCCACGAAGGGTTGACATGCGGATCACGGGATATCGGACGCTCTCCACGGTCCAGGAATGGGGCCGACCAGTCGGCGACGCCAACGGCGTGTTCGCCGACGGGGTGGTCCCGGTCTCGATCGTCCTCGTCGACACTGACGAGGGCATCACGGGCGTCGGCCTCGGGCCGCACGTCGAGATCGAGCGGATCTTCCCAGCCATCGAGGGCGAAGACCCGCGGGCCGTGACGTCCCTGTACGACCGCATGTTGCGGCACACCTTCAAGGCCGGCCACGCCGGCCCGGTGTTCGGCACCATCGGCGCTCTGGACACCGCGCTGTGGGACATCAAGGCGCAGGCCGCCGGCGAGCCGCTGTGGCGACTGTTGGGCGGACGGGACCGGCGGGTCACCGCCTACGCCTCCGGCCTGGACATCGGGCTCACCGACGACGAACTCGTGGCCGAGTACGAGGTCTACGCGAGCCACGGCCTCCGGGCGGCAAAGCTCAAGGGCGGCCTCGACATCGAGCGCGATCGGCACCGCCTCAGCCTGGTCAGAGAGGTTCTGACCGAGGCCGGGCACGGTCGGCGGCCCGGCCTGATGCTCGACGTCAACGAGGCGTGGACCCGCAAGCAGGCCGTCCGACACGTCTGCGAGCTGGAACGCACCCTGGACCTCATCTGGATCGAGGAGCCGGTCCGGCGCTGGGACGCCGAAGGCCTCGCCGCGGTCAGCCGAGGCGTCTCCGCGTCGGTCGCCACCGGTGAGAACCTGACCGGGCTCGAACAGTACCGTCCGCTGATCGCCGCGGGTGCTGTCGACATCGTCCAGATGGCGGCCGTCTGGGGGGTCACCCACTTCCTGCGGGCGTCCGCCCTGGCCCATGCCCACGACCTGCCGGTCAGCCCGATCGGCAACAGCCCCGTCGGGCTGCTGCACGCCGCGACCTCGGTGCCGAACCACCTGACCAGCGAGTTGCAGGACCTGCACACACCCGTTGGTGTCTCCATCGACCTGCACGTCGAGGATGGCGCCTACATCCTCGGCGACGCACCCGGGCTCGGGGTCCGGGTGGACGAGGAGCGGATCCGGGCGGTCAACCGCGGCCCGCAGGCGCCGACGGCCGACAGCCCCAACGTCCGGCCGGAGCGGGCCGGACGACGGCTGCTGGCCGGAGTCGACGGGGTGATCCCCGCCCGCCAGGTGCCCGTCGTGTCGCTGAACTCCCGCAACGAGGTGTCGCCGACCGTACGGCACTGAACTGAGCACCAGGGAAGGAAGGGCGTGGGTGCATCGCGACGGCGATGCACCCACGACCATGCCCGGTCGGCACGACCGACGTACCGACCGTCGAGACGGAGGAACGATGAAGGCAGTCGTCTACCGGGGAGCGCGACACCTCGGGATCGAGAACCGCGACCCGGAGCCACCAGGCCCCGGCCAGGTACGGATCGAGGTGGCCTACACCGGCATCTGCGGTACGGATCTGCACATCTACCACGGGGACATGGACGCCCGGGTTGGTGACTCGGCGATCATCGGGCACGAGATGTCCGGCCGGATCGCGGCCGTCGGCGACGGCGTGACCGGCTGGGACATCGGGCAGGCCGTCACCGTGATGCCGACCAGGCCCTGCGGACGCTGCGCCGCCTGCCAGCGGGGCAACTCACACGTCTGCCACGCGATGAACTTCCTCGGCATCGACTCACCGGGTGCCATGCAGTCCTCCTGGACGGTGCCGGCGGAACTGGTCCTGCCGCTTCCCGAGGAGTTGCCCCTCGACCACGCGGCGCTCGTCGAGCCGGTGGCGGTCGCCGTGCACGACGTACGCCGGGGGAGCGTGACCGCCGACGACCAGGTCGTCGTGGTCGGTGGTGGGCCGGTCGGCGTCCTCATCGCCACCGTCGCGCGGGGCCGTGGTGCGCGGGTGCTCCTCGTCGAGCCGGACCCGTTCCGGCGCGAGGTGGCGGAGGGCGTCGGAATCGAGGCCGTCGACCCGCGAGCGACCGACGTCGTGGCGCTGGTCAACGACCGTACCGATGGCGCGGGCGCCGACATCGCCTTCGAGGTGTCCGGCGCACCGGCCGGCGTCACCACTGCCGTCGACGTCCTCACCACCCGTGGGCGGCTGGTCATGGTGGCGATCCATCCTCAGCCCCGCGAGGTCAACCTGCACCGGTTCTTCTGGCGTGAGCTGGAGCTCCTGGGTGCCCGGCTGTATCAGCGCGACGACATGGTGGAGGCGATCCGGTTGGTCGCCTCGGGTGCCATCCCGGCACAGCGGCTGATCTCCCGGGTCGAGCCGGTCGAGGCGGCCAGCGCGGCCTTCGAGGCGCTGGAGGGTGGCGGCGTCATGAAGGTGCTGCTCGATGTGCGGGAGGGGAACCAGTGACGGCGTTGTTCGACCTGTCCGGTCAGACCGCCGTCGTGACCGGGGCGCGGCGCGGTATCGGCCTCGCCATGGCCGAGGCGCTGGCCCTGGCCGGCGCCGACATCGTGGGGGTCTCCGCCCAGCTCGAAGCGGCGGGCAGCGAGGTCGAACGCCGGGTGCGCGCCACCGGCCGCCGGTTCACCGGGCTGCGGGCGGACCTCGGCGACCGGGCGGCCGTGCATCGTTTGGCGAGCGACATCACCGCGCTCGGGCCGGTCGACATCCTGGTGAACAACGGTGGCACGATCGCCCGGACCCCGGCGGCCGAGCACCCGGACGAGATGTGGGACCAGGTGATCGAGGTCAACCTCAGCAGCCAGTTCATCCTCAGCCGGGAGATCGGCCGGACGATGATCGAGCGCGGCCGAGGAAAGATCATCTTCACCGCGTCGCTGTTGAGTTTCCAGGGCGGCATCACCGTCCCCGGTTACGCCGCGTCGAAGTCGGGCGTGGCTGGCCTCACCAAGGCGCTGGCGAACGAGTGGGCTGCTCACGGGGTGAACGTCAACGCCATCGCGCCCGGCTACATCGCCACCGACAACACCCAGGCGCTGCGTGACGACCCCGACCGCAACCAGGCGATCCTCGGCCGGATCCCGGCCGGGCGGTGGGGTCGGGCCGACGATCTCGGCGGTGCCACAGTGTTCCTGGCGTCGACAGCCTCGGACTACGTCAACGGCGTGGTGCTGCCCGTCGACGGCGGCTGGTTGGGCCGATGACGGGCGCGCAGGAGCACGGGCGGGCCGGGATCGTCGACGCACACCACCACCTCTGGGTCCGGGCACGGCACCCGCAGCCGTGGATCGATCCGGTGACCATGGCGGCCATCGACGCCGACTTCGAACCCGCCGATCTCGCGCCGCCGGCCCGGGCGGCCGGGGTCACAGCGACAGTGGTGGTGCAGTCCATCGCCTCCGACACGGAGACGGTCGACCTGCTGGGAGTCGCCGCCGAGGACACAGTGGTCCGTGGGGTCGTCGGCTGGGTGGACCTGACCGCCGCCGACGTCGCGGAGCACCTCGACGGTCTGCGGGCAGCCCGAGGCGGGGAACGCCTCGTCGGCATCCGCCACCTCGTGCAGTCCGAGACCGACCCGGCCTACCTGGACCGTCCCGACGTCCGTCGGGGGATCGCGGCGGTGGGCGCCGCCGGCCTCGTCTTCGACCTGCTGGTACGCCAGCACCAACTCCCCATGGCCGCGCGTCTCACGCGCGACCTGCCCGAGGTCAGCTTCGTCCTCGACCACCTGGGCAAGCCCGCGCTCGGCAGTCCGGAGATGGCCGAGTGGAGTCGGGACCTGCGGTCGTTGGCGGCCTCGCCCAACACGACGGCGAAGCTCTCCGGGCTGGTGACCGAGGTGCCGCACTCGCACTGGACGCCGGCTGACCTTCGACCCGCGGTCGAGGACGCCCTCGACGCGTTCGGGCCGGAGCGACTGATGTTCGGCTCGGACTGGCCGGTCTGCCTGCTCGCCAGTTCGTACCAGCGGTGGGTCGATACCCTGGCCGAGTTGCTGGAGGGCCGGGACGGGGCCGACCAGGCGTCGGTCTGGGGCGGGACGGCACGCCGCGTCTACGGGTTGGAGGCGTCATGATGGCCCGCTCACTGCCGCGCCGCCCGCAGCTTCGGCTCAGCGAGCTGGGCTTCGGCGCGGCCCAGGGGGGCAACCTCTATCGGACGACGACGGACGAGGAGTTCGCCTCGGCGGTCGACGCCGCGTGGGAGGCGGGCGTCCGGTACTTCGACACCGCGCCGCACTACGGTCTCGGGCTGTCCGAACGCCGCCTCGGCGTCGCGTTGCGCCAACGGCCGCGCGACGAGTACGTGGTGTCGACGAAGGTCGGGCGACTTCTGGTGCCGTCGCCCGAGGATGCGCACCTGCGGGACTCCGACGGGTTCGACGTGCCCGCCACCCACCGGCGGGTGTGGGACTTCAGCCGCGACGGCGTGCTGCGCTCCATTGAGGCCAGCCTGGACCGGACCGGGCTGGACCGGATCGACGTCGTCTACCTGCACGACCCGGACGACCACTGGGAGCAGGCCGCGCACGAGGCCGTACCCGCCCTGATCGACCTGCGCGACCAGGGCGTCGTGGGCGCGATCGGCGCCGGGATGAACCAGTCGGCGATGCTGGCCCGGTTCGTCCGGGAGACCGACGTCGACGTGATGATGTGCGCCGGGCGGTACACCCTGCTCGAACAGGGCGCCGCCGCCGACCTGCTGCCGGCCGCCGAGAGCCGGGGGGTGGGCGTCGTCATCGCCGGTGTCTACAACTCGGGCCTGCTCTCGCGGGACCGGCCGCCGGCTGACGCCGTCTACAACTACGAGCAGGCCCCGGCGGAGGTGATCGAGCGGGCGCGGCGGATCGCCACTGTCTGCGAGACGTACGGGGTGACCCTGCCGCAGGCGGCGCTCGCCTTCGTCCGCCAGCACCCGGCCGTGGTGTCGACGGTGGTCGGCGTCCGCACCGAGGCGCAGGTGACCGAGACGGTACGACGCTTCGATGTCGCCGTACCCGAGGAGCTGTGGGGCGCCCTGGCGGCGGCCGGGCTGCTCGCCGTGACGCCCGGTCTGCCTGCCTGATCGACAACGACGTCCCGGCCGGGACCGGCTCCGACTCTCGGATACCGGTCCCGACCGGGACGTCATCTGTTACCGCGACAGCCGCAGGGTCAGAGCGCGGTGAAGCGCCACTGCTGGTTCGTCGCGTTGCTGCAGGTCCACTGCAACACCCGGGCGCCGTCGGCCGTGGAAGCGCCGTTGACGTCCAGGCAGAGCCCGCTCAGCACACTCTTCACCGCGTAAACGCCGGAGGTTCCGGTCGCGGTGGCGGTGAACTTCTGCTGGTTGCCGTTGTTGCAGGTGGCCTGCTGGAGGAAGGCACCCGCCGCGGTGGAACTGCCGGTCACCTCGACGCACTTGCCGCTGTGCACCGCCTTGAGGTAGAGCGCGCCGTTTCCGGCGTCGACGGCCTGCCACCTCTGGTTGTTGCCACCGGTGGACGCCCACTGGGTGATCTGGGCGCCGTCGGCGGTGGAGACACCGCTGACGTCCAGCAGCTTGTTGCTGTGCTGTGCCGTGACCGTGTAGGTCTTGCCCGCCAGACCGCCGCCGGTGCCGGTGCCGGGTGTCCCGACGCCGTTTCCGCCGAAGGTGTGCGAGTCCAGATCGAACGAGTTGTTGCTGTTCTTGAACACCATGTAGAGCGTGTGCGTACCGCCGAGGGCGGCGACGCTCACCGGTGTCGTGGACTGGTAGTTGTCCCAGCCACCCGTGCTGGGCACCGTGGTGGTGGCCAGCAGCGTGCCGGTCGGCGAGTCGGCCCGCAGCTCGATCGAGCCGCCGCCGGACGGCGACGACAGCCGGTAGCTGACCGTCGAGATCCCCGACAGGTTCATCGGGTTGAACGAGATCCAGTCGTTGCTGGAGATGTCACCGATGCGCTTGGTGCTCTCCGCGGCCGCCTGGTCGATCACCCGGATGCCGGACTGGCTGCTGAAGTACTCGGACTGCTTGTGCTTCGGTTGCAGGATCGCCTGTGCGGTGCCGGTGAGCGGGGACCCGCCGCCCGAGCCGCCATTGTCGGTGTACCGCGCGTTCAGCACGTAGAACAGGTTGGCCCCATCGGGGTGCCCACCGAGAAGGTCGGTGGAGATGGTGCCCGAGCAGCCCGGGTACTCGGTGGTCTCGTGGGCGTGGTCGTCGTGACCCAACGCCGGGTTGAGGAACACCTTCGAGCAGTCGACGGTGCCGCCGTCCGGATCGGTCACGGTGATCTGGTACGACACCTTGTCACCGAAGGTCAGCATGCCACCGTTGCCCGGTGTGGTGATGGTGACCACCGGGGCGCTGTTGCCGACGGTGATCGGGACGTTGGCGAAGCCGGTCTTGCCGGCGCTGTTGGTGACCTTCAACTGGGCGGTGTAGTTGCCGTTGGAGGTGTACACCTTCGACGGGTTGGCCGCCGTCGAGGTGGTGCCGTCGCCGAACGTCCACAGGTAGCTCAGCGTGTTGCCGTCCGGGTCGGACGTGCCAGCGCTGCTGAACTGGACGGTCAGCGGTGCGCTGCCGCTGGTGGGCGTGCCGGTGGCCTTGACGATCGGTGACCGGCCGCCCTGGTTGTAGTCGATCCGGTAGAGCCCGGAGTCGCTGTTGCCGCCGCCGAAGTTGGTGCCCCACTCCAGCAGGTAGAGCGAGCCGTCCTTGCCGAACTCCATGTCCATCGGCTTGTTGAACCGCACGTTGGGCAGGAACGGGTTGGTGCGGGTGACCGCCGAGGAGGAGTCGAAGTGCACCTCCTTGACGTAGTTGCGCGCCCACTCGTAGAAGAAGTGCACCCCGTCGTAGTAGGGCGGGAACTTCGTCGCGGAGGGTTCGACGCGTCGTACCGGTAGACCGGGCCACCCATCGGCGCCGAGCCGCCGGAGCCCAGCTCCGTGAAGGTCGGCGAGGTGCCGTAGCCGTACCAGATATTGGGTGCGACGACCGGCTTCAGGCTGGTCAGACCGGTGTTGTTCGGCGAGTTGTTGACCGGCGAGCTGCAGTTGAACTTGGAGCCGACGACGCCGGTGTCCGGGTTGAACGGCGCGTACGGCTGGTTGTCGCCGTGGCAGAACGGCCAGCCGTAGTTGCCGGCCTGCTTGATGACGTTCAGCTCGACCAGGCCCTCGGGCCCGCGGTTGGTGGTGGGCGGGTTCCGGTCCGGTCCGTAGTCGGCCAGGTAGACCCAGCCGTTGGCCGGGTCGATGGAGAAGCGGAACGGGTTGCGGAAGCCCATCGCGTAGACCTCGGGCTTGGTCTGCGCGGTGCCCTGGGGGTAGAGGTTGCCCGACGGGATGGTGTAGCCACCGCTGGCCGAGGGCCGGATGCGCAGCAGCTTGCCGCGCAGGTCATTGGTGTTGCCGGCGCTGCGGGCCGCATCCAGGTTGGACTTGCCCGACCGCCAGTCCAGCGGGGCGTAGCCCTGCCAGTTCGGGTCCAGGTTCGGCGGTGTGTCGTCGCCGGTGCCGATGAACAGGTTGCCGTCCGGGCCGAACTTGATGTACCCGCCGGTGTGGCCGGGCTCGGGGAACGTGCGGTCCCGGTACGCCGGGATGTCGATGATCGTCACGCCGCTGGACGTGTTCAGCGTGTCACCGCTGACCGTGAAGCGGGAGACCCGGTTGACGTCGGTGCTGCTGCTGGCCGGCGAGTGGTACAGGTAGATGTAGCCGTTGGTGGCGAAGTTGGGGTCCAGCGCCATGCCGGTCAGGCCGTCCTCGCCGCCGGTGTAGACGCTGAGCGTGCCGGCGGTGACGGTGCTGTTGGTGGAGGGCTTGAAGATCTTCACCTGGCCGCCGCGCTGGACGTAGAAGACCCGGCCGTCCGGTGCCACACCCAGCGCCATCGGGTCGACGGTGTTGTCGTCGAGGGTGCGCTTCTCGAAGTTGCCCCAGACGGTGCCGCCGCAGTCACCGGCGGCGTTACCGGCCGCCCACTTGATGCCACCGAGCACGTGATTCTGGAAGTTCGCCTCGCTGTAGGAGCCGATCGCGTGGCCCATCGCGGTGGCCCACACCCGCCCGCCACTGGTGTTGCGGCACCACGAGATCGGATGATCCGGGCCCATCGCCCGGGATCCCGGGTTGTACGTGCGCTCGTCGGCGGTCACCAGCACGTGCACGTTGCCGCGCGGGTTGGCGTCGAAGTTGTACCACTCTTCGCTGCGGGTCCACCGATCCGGCAGGCTGGCCGTCGACGGGTGCTTCTTGTCGGCGACGATGGCGGTGCCCTGGAGCACGCCGGGGGAGTGCTCGGGCATGTGGGCGCCACCGTTGATGGTCTGGTCCCACCACGGGTATTCGCTCTCGATGCCCATGTCGGTGGCATTGTGGATGGCGACGATGCCCTTGCCGCTGGCGAGGTAGCCCTCCACCGCCTGGCGTTGCGCCGTCGAGGTCCAGACCATGCCGGAGGTCTGGAGCATGACGATCACGTCGAAGGTGGCCAGGCTGCTGGCGGTGAAGACGCTTGAGTCCTCGGTGGCCACCACCTCGAAGTTGTTCGCCGCCGCCTGCTGCTGGATCATGCTGATCCCGGCGGGGAGCGAGTCGTGGCGGTAGCCGGTGGTCTTGCTGAACACCAGGGCGCGGAAGGCCGGGGCCGCCGACGCGGGTGGGGCGAGTCCGAGCGCCAGTAACAGGCCGGCGATCACCGAGATGAGCAATGTGTTACGACGCATGCCGTCTCCTAGGTTGGGCGGGCGTAGGGATTGCGACCACGGGCCCTCCGACGCGTCAGGTTGACCCTGGACACGTGAGGGGACGCGGGCGCCCTTGTCTGCCTCATGCCGTTCGCCGCAACGGCAGTCAGACCTGCGAGACGTCACACAGCGTGATCGTGGCTGTGGTTCTCGTCCCGGGGTCCACGAGGTCAGGATGAGCTAGAGATTGATGACTGTCAATCCACAAAGTAACGTCCGACGTCCTGCCCGGTGGACGGCGTTCGTGCCCGGCTTCCTCGCTACGGCACCGCCTGTCGATCCCGGCCCGACCTGGCAGTCAGTCTTGATCGAGGATTGCGGACCCGCATCCAAACATCTATCTTCATACGTGTGATGTTTCGTCGGTGTCAAGGGAATGTTTGCACCGCAAGAACGTAAGTCGTGGTTGTTGCCACGAAAGCTTGTTGTTCAGTGCCTCAAAGCCGCCGTAGTGTGGCATCTAAACGTGTCTATGACTACTGTCTGTGAGGGCCTTCGGGATGTCAGATCCGCCGCCGACGCCGCTTCTCACCCTCCGGGGCATCGGCAAGTCCTTCCTCGGAGTCCGCGTTCTCGACGGTGTCGACCTCGATGTCGCGCCGGGCGAGGTGCACGCCGTGGTCGGTGAGAACGGTGCCGGGAAGTCGACCCTCATGAAAATCGTCTCGGGCGGGCACGCCCCGGACGGAGGCACTGTCGAGTTCGCCGGCGCGACGCGTACGTTCCGTGGCCCGCGCGACGCGCAGCGGGCCGGCATCGGCATCATCCACCAGGAATTCAACCTGCTCCCGGAGCGCACCGTCGCGGAGAACGTCTACCTGGGGCACGAGCCGGTCCGACGCGGGCTCGTCGACCGTCGGGGGATGATCGACCGCACCGCGCGGCTGCTCACCTCGATCGGTGAGACCACGTTGCCGGCCGACGCCCGGGTGGGGCAGCTGGGCGTCGCGCAGCAGCAGGTCGTCGAGATCGCCAAGGCGCTCGCCCTGGACGCGCGGCTGCTCATCATGGACGAGCCGACCGCCGCGCTGGCCGACCACGAGGTCGAGCTGCTCTACGGGCTGGTGCGCCGACTCCAGGAGCGGGGCATCGGGCTGCTGTACGTCTCGCACCGGCTCGCCGAGGTCTTCGACCTGTCCGGGCGGATCACAGTGCTCAAGGACGGTCGTCGCGTCACCACAGTGGACACCGCTGACACCACTGCCGACGAGTTGGTACGGCACATGGTCGGCCGGGAACTGTCCAGCTACTACCCGGACCGGGCCGTCCCCGAGGACCGGGGCGCGGTGCGGCTCAACCTTCGCGACGCGGGCAACCGGAAGCTGCGGGACATCAACCTCCAGTTGCGCGCCGGCGAGGTGCTCGGCATCGGGGGCCTGCAGGGTTCCGGGCGCTCGGCGCTGGCCCGCGCGATCTTCGGGGTGTCGCCGTTCACGACCGGCGACATCACACTCGACGACCGGCCGGTCCGACTGCGCTCACCCCGCACGGCCATGCGGGCCGGCATCGCCTACGTCACCGAGGACCGCAAGGGCGAGGGGATCGTCCCCCGGCAGTCGGTGCTGGACAACGCGCTGCTCGCCAGCCGGGCCGTCTTCGCCGCCCGGTCCGGCCGGGCGGCGAGGGCCGCCCGGGTACGCGAGTTGCTGGCCGCCGTGGAGATCCGTGGCGCCGGCGACGACCAGGAGATCCGTTTCCTGTCCGGGGGCAACCAGCAAAAGGTCGTGCTGGCCCGGTGGCTCGCGCTCAGCCCGCGGATCCTGCTCTTCGACGAGCCGACCCGGGGCATCGACGTGGGCGCGAAGTCAGCCATCCACGATCTCGTCCGCCGCCTCGCCCGGGATGGCGCGGCCGTGCTGATGATCTCGTCCGATCTGCCGGAGCTGCTGGGAATGAGTGACCGGATCGTCGTCATGCGAGACGGCCGCGTCGCGGGTGAGCTGCCCGCCGGCGCGACCGAGGAGGAGGTCGTCGCGCTGGCGGTCGGCACGGCACGTGAGGTTGCCGCATGAGCGCTCTGTCGCTGCTGCCGGCCCGGCGTTCCGTACCGGGCGTGTTCGTGGCCCTGACCCTGACCCTGACGATCGGCTGGCTGGTCGTCCTGCTCGACGGTGGTCAGCTCTTCAACCAGTCCACGACCGTGAGTCTGCTGCATGTCGCGGCCGGCCTCGGGCTGGTCGCGGTGGGCCAGACCCTCGTCATCCTGGGGGGCTCGCTGGACCTCTCGGTGGCGTACGTGATCAGTCTCAGCACCCTCGTCGCGGCCGAGACGATGAACGGCAGCGACGGCGCGGTGCTGCCGGCGATCGGCCTGGTGCTCGTCGTCAGCGCCGGTGTCGGGTTGCTCAACGGGCTCCTCGTCACCAGGTTCCGGGTCAACGCGTTCATCGCGACCCTGGGCGTCGGGTTGCTGCTCAAGGGTTACCTCGACAACGGCTACGACGGCCCGGCCGGCACCACAGCACCCTCGCTCGTGCAGGCGCTCGGCTATCAACGGGTCGGGCCGGTGCCGGTGTCGTTCCTGCTGTTGATAGCGGTCACCGCGGCGGCCTGGTTCGCGTTGTCGCGGACCCGTTTCGGCCACCACCTGGTCGCCGTCGGCGGGGACCCGGAGGTGGCCCGGCTCTCCGGCGTCCGCAACGACCGGGTCCTCGTCACCGCCCACGTCCTGTGCTCGATGTGCGCGGGGCTCGCCGGCATCTACCTCGCCAGTCGGCTCGGCTCGGGCGCCCCCCGGGTCGGCACCGAGGGCCTTTACGACCTGGAGTCGATCGCCGCGGTGGTGATCGGCGGAACCGCCCTCGCCGGTGGGCGCGGCGGCGTCATCGGCACGGTCGGCGGGGTGCTGCTGCTGGCCAGCATCGACGCCATCTTCAATCAGCTCGAGGTCGACGCCTTCTTCAAGCAGGTGATCCGGGGCGTCATCATCATCGCCGCGGTCGCCGTCTACGCCCGCCGGGCCATGCGAAAGGCGGCCTAGCCATGCAGACCGTCCAGCCCCGTTCCCTGCCACTGCGTCTGCCGCGGGTGCGTCCCGGTGGCGTCCTGCCGATCCTCGCGATCCTCGCGGTGCTGCTGGTGCTCGTCGGCATCCGTCAGCCCGACTTCCTGGCCCCGCAGTCGCTGATGTCCTTCCTCGGCCGTTCGGCCCCGATCATCCTGCTCGCCGCCGGCCAGTACTTCGTGATCGTGTCCGGCGAGTTCGACCTGTCGGTCGGTTCCCTGGTCACCGCCCAGGTGGTGGTGGCCGCCCGGCTGATCGACAGCGACCCGGCGCGTACCTGGCCGGTGGTGCTGCTCCTGCTCGCCTTCGGCGCACTGGTCGGGCTGGTCAACGGCCTGATCACGACACGGCTGCGGGTGCCGTCGTTCATCACCACCCTCGGCATGTTCCTGATCCTCGTCGGCGCTGTCTACCTGTGGTCCGACGGCGCACCGAAAGGTGGGCTCTCCGAGGAGTTCCGGCGGTTCGGCCGGCGGGCCTTCGAGGACGTGCCGGTGCTGGGCCGCGTGCCGTACGCGCTGGTGGTCCTGGTGGTCCTGGCGGTGGCGGCCGTGCTGCTGATGCGCTCGGACTTCGGCCGGACGCTGGTCGCCGTCGGCGACAACCCGCGCACCGCCGAGCTCAGCGGCGTACGCGTCTGGCGTACCCGGACCTTCGCCTTCATCCTCAGCGGGCTCGCGGCGGCGGTGGCGGCCATCCTCCTGGGCGGCTACAGCGGCGTGTCGTTCCAGGCCGGCGCGGGCCTGGAGTTCGGTGCGATCACCGCTGTCGTCCTTGGTGGGGTGGCGCTCGGCGGAGGTCGCGGAGCGGTCGTCGGGGCGATGCTCGGCGCGCTGACCCTCGAACTGCTGTTCGCCCTCATGAATTTCTACGGCGTCTCCGGCGCCCTCAGGTCGACCGTCCAGGGCGCGATCATTCTGCTCGCCGTGGCGGTCTCGGCAACCCGTTCTTCGTCGAGATAAAGGGGAAACCATAGTGCGACGTTCCATGGCGGCCATTGCCGCTGTCACCCTGCTGTCCCTTGCCGCCTGTGCCACCGACGAGCCGGCCGCGAGCCCGTCGGGAAGCGCGTCCGCCGCCACTGGTTCCGGCACCGGAGACCAGTCGAAGTTCTTCGTGCAGGCCGACTACGACGCCGAGTTGGCGCTGCTCGACGCGGCACCGACAGGCCCGGCCGACAAGCCGTGGGAGCAGGTGCTCAACCCCACGTTGGTCGACACCGCCAAGTTCAAGAAGAACGGCCCACACAAGATCTGCTTCTCGAACGCGGCGCTGAACAACCCCTGGCGGCAGGTCGGGTTCAAGACCATGCAGGCCGAGGTCGAGGCGCAGAAGAGCCGCATCAAGGAGTTCGTGCACGTCGACGCCGAGGGCAAGGACCAGAAGCAGATCGCGGACATCAACGACCTGCTCGGCAAGGGCTGCGACGCGCTGATCGTCTCGCCGAACACCACCGCCACGCTCACCCCGGCCGTCGAGGCCGCCTGCAAGGCGGGGCTGCCGGTCGTCGTCTTCGACCGCGGTGTCAACACGAAGTGCCCGGTGACGTTCATCAACCCCATCGGCGGCTACGGGTTCGGTCACGTCGGGGCCGAGTTCGTCAGTCAGAAGATGAAGCCCGGCGGCAAGGTCCTCGCCCTGCGGATCCTGCCGGGCGTGGACGTCCTGGAGACCCGCTGGTCGGCGGCGAAGGTGGCGTTCGACAAGGCGAAGGTCGACGTCGTGGGCGTCGAGTTCACCGACGGTGACCCGGCCAAGACCAAGAAGATCGTCGACGACTACATCCAGCGGTACGGCACGATCGACGGGGTCTGGATGGACGCCGGAGCGACGGCCGTCGCGGCGGTCGAGGCGTTCCAGGACGCGGGCAAGCCCGTTCCGCCGATGAACGGCGAGGACCAGCTCGACTTCCTGAAGATCTGGAAGGACAAGAACCTCACCGCGATCGCACCGACCTACCCGACCTACCAGTGGCGGACGCCGATCCTGGCGGTGCTGCAGATCCTCGACGGCAAGCAGGTGTCCAGCCCGTGGAAGCTGCCACAGCCGACCGTCACGCAGGACAACCTCGACAAGTACCTCGACCCGAGCATGCCGCCGCTGCACTACGCGATGTGCGGCTGCACCGACCTGCCCGGCTACCCGCAGCGCTGGAAGTAGGAACCGATGTACGCCATCGGCGTCAACCCGTGGGTGTGGGCCTCTCCGGTCGACGACAAGGCCCTGGCCGAGCTGATCCCGCGGATCGCGTCGTTCGGCTTCGACGCGGTCGAGTTGCCGATCGAGCAGCCCGGCGACTGGGACCCGGTCCGCACCCGGGACCTGCTGGCCGAGCACGGCCTCGTCGCCGCCGGCGTCTGCGCGGTCACCCCGCCCGGACGGGACCTGGTGGACGCCGCGCCAGCGGTCGTCGAGTCGACGGTGGCGTACCTGATGAATTGTGTGGAGAACGCGGCGGCCGTCGGCGCTGGATGCGTCGGCGGCCCCGTGTACGCCTCGGTCGGCCGCACCTGGCGAATGTCGCCAACGGCCCGCGCGGCCTGCTACGCGGATTTCCGGCGTGCCCTGGCGCCGGTGGCCGAGCAGGCCGGTGAGTTGGGCGTGAGCATCGGTGTCGAGGCGTTGAACCGCTACGAGACGAGCGTCGTCAACACGATCGAGCAGACGATCGAATTGATCGACGGGCTACCGCCGAACGTCGGCATCATGATCGACACCTACCACATGAACATCGAGGAGGCCGACCCCTACGCGGCCCTCGCCGTCGCCGGCCGGCACATCAAGCACGTCCAGGTCAGCGGCACCAACCGGGGCGCTCCGGGTGCCGACCACTTCGACTGGCCCCGGTTCTTCACCGTCCTGCGGGACACCGGTTACCAGGGCTCGATTTGCATCGAGTCGTTCACCGCGGAGAACGAGACCATCGCCACCGCCGCGGCGATCTGGCGTCCGTTGGCCCCCTCGCAGGACCGTCTCGCCACGGACGGCCTGCGCTATCTCCGGGAGATCCTCGGATAACTGCCCGACCCGTCACCCCCGCGCTGGTCGAGGCCGCTCCGCCACCCCCACCCCGTTCTCATGTCAGGAGCACCGTCCCGTGTCCTCGTCTCTCTCGTCGCTGCGCCGACTGTTGGCCGGCGCCGCCGCGACAGCGGTGACCGCGCTGGTCGCGGTAACCGCCTCGGCGTCCCCGGCCTCCGCGGCCACCACCATCCTCTACGCGTCACCCTCCGGCACCGGCACCGCGTGTTCCGCCAGCCAACCGTGTTCGCTGACCGCCGCCCAGACCGCGGTACGGGCGATCAACAGCGCGATGTCCGGTGACATCGTCGTGGAGTTGGCCAGCGGCGCGTACCGGCTCTCGTCGCCGCTGCGGTTCACTGCGGCCGACTCGGGCAACAACGGCTATCAGGTGATCTGGCGGGCGGCCTCCGGCGCGCGTCCGACGATCACCGGTGCCCGGGCGGTCACCGGCTGGTCGCTCGTCGATTCCGGAAAGAACATCTGGCGGGCAAACGTCGGCACCGGCCTCGACTCCCGTCAGCTCTATGTCAACGGGGTCGTCGCCACCCGGGCACGCACCGCCGTGAACCGCTCCGACTTCACCTTCACCACGTCCGGCATGCGGTTCACCAACAGTGCGCTGAACTACCTGAACAACCTCGGCAACCAGAACCGGGTCGAGGTGGAGAGCGTCGGCTCGTTCACCGACCGGTACTCGCCGGTGCAGAGCATCAGCGGAAACTTCCTGACGATGCAGCAGCCCGCGTGGAACAACAACACCTTCGGCTTCGACACGCTGTCCCGTCCCCACCGCGCGGGCCCGTTCTACCTGGCCAACGCGTACGAGTTCCTGGACTCGGCGGGGGAGTGGTACCTCAACCCGAGCAACGGCCAGCTCCATTACATCCCGCTCAGCGGACAGAACATGAGCTCGGTCAGCGTGGAGCTGCCGCAGTTGCAGTCCCTGGTGAACGTCGGCGGCACCTACGACGCGCCCGCGCACCACATCTCGTTCAGCGGGATCACCTTCACCGGCACCAGCTGGCTCGGTCCGAGCAGCAGCAACGGCTTCGCCGACCAGCAGACCGGCGCGCACATCGTCGGTTCCTGGGCCCGCCCGTCGGACGCGCTGACCTCCTGCCAGGAGGGTTGCCCGCTGTTCGAGGCTACCCGCCCGAGCTGGGCGCAGATGCCGGCCGCGGTGCAGGTCTCCGCCGCCAACACCATCAGCTTCAGTGACTCCCAGTTCGTCAACCTCGGGCAGACGGCCATCGGCATCGGCAACGACGCCAACGCCCACGCCAGCGGTGTCGGCCTGGGGGCCAACAACATCACCGTCACCCGCTCCGAGATCGCCCGTAACTCCGCCGGCGGCGTCGTGGTGGGCGGCGTACGCGCCGACGCCCACCACCCCAGCGACCAGCGGATGGTCAACCGTAACGTCACCGTCAGCAACAACAAGGTGCACGATCTCGGTCTGGAGTACCGGGGTGTCGTCTCGATCCTGACGACCTACGTGAACACCTCGCTGGTCTCGCACAACGAGGTCTACAACATGCCGTACACCGGTCTGTCGGTCGGCTATGGCTGGGGCGCCAACGACGCCGGTGGCAGCCAGCACTACGCGAACCGGGGCCTCTACAACTACCAGCCGCGGTACTCCACGGCGACCACCGCGGCCAACAACCAGGTCATCGGCAACTACGTGCACGACGTCATGCAGCAGATGACCGACGGCGGGTGCATCTACTCGCTGTCGGCGAACCCAGGCGGGTTGATCGCCGAGAACTACTGCCTGCGCACCAACGGCTGGTTCGGGCTCTACTTCGACGAGGGCTCGCGCTACTACACCGCCCGCAACAACGTGTTCTCCTCCACCGGCACCTGGGCCACCGCCAACTACTACTACGCCGAGAACATGGGCAACTTCACGGTCACCAACAACTGGTCGACCAGCAGCGGCACGAACGTGACAAACGGTGACCGCGGCAACGTCGTCAACGGCAACGTCACGGTCAGCAACGGCAACTGGCCGTCGGGCGCGCAGACCGTGATCAACACGGCCGGTGTGCAGAGCGGTGGCAGCACCAACCCGACGAACGTGCAGATCGTGGGCGCCCAGTCGGGCCGCTGTGCCGAGATCGGCAACTCCAGCACGACCAACGGCACGCAGGCTCAGATCTGGGACTGCATCAGTAACGTCGCCAACCAGCGGTGGACCCACACCGCGAGCCGGCAGCTCATGGTGTACGGCACCAAGTGCCTGGACGCCTCCGGCCAGGGCACCGTCAACGGCACGAAGGTGGTGATCTGGGACTGCAACGGTGGTGCCAACCAGCAGTGGAACATCAACTCCAACGGCACGATCACCGGTGTGCAGTCGGGTCTCTGCCTCGACGCCAACGCCGCCGCGACGGCGAACGGCACGAAGCTGATCCTCTGGGCTTGCTCCGGCGGCACCAACCAGCAGTGGCAGCTGCGTAGCTGATCCAGTAGCACGGACACCGACAGGTCCGGGCCGGGGAGACGCCTCGGCCCGGACTTGTCTGCTCTACCGCGCCACGTTCGCCCTCGCCGGGTCCACCGTCAACCCGGTCGCGGCCTGGTAGCGGACCGGGATGGGATCGGTGAGTTCCCCGACGAATGTTCCGTCGACGTGGTCGAGGAAACCGATGAGGGACCAGTCGTCGGCGGGTCCGGGAACCAGCCGTGGTGCGTACAGGTGCGGGTGGGTGAACGGCTGGGCGGACGCGATGTCCCACGGCCCGAGGCTGGTCTCGCCGGGTGCCACCCAGATCCGGTGGTCGTCGCGCCGGGCGCTGCCGGTGGCGTCGGTGGAGAAGAGCAGCAGCGGCTGCCCGTCGAGCACCGCGACCTGGGGCACCTCCAGGTGACCGAAGCCGGCCGGAGTCGACAGCGGCGGCGCGACGGTCCAGGTGACGAGGTCGGTGGAGGTGGCGTGGCCGACGACGCCACGGGTGTTCGCCGGACCGGTGTTGGCGCGGGCGGTGATCAGCATGTGCCAACCCTCGCCGTCGGGGTCGGGGAAGACCCAGGGGTCACGCCACGCCTGTTCGTACCACAGCTCCTTGTCCAGCAGCTCGTACCAGGTGGGGTCGGCCTGGACGATCGGCTCGGTGCCGTGCCGGTGCCAGGTCATGAGGTCGTCGGAGACGGCCAGTCCGATGCGTTGGACGAGCCCGTCATCGGCGCGACCGACGCCGGTGTAGAACAGGTACCACCGTCCGTCCGGTCCGCGGACCGTGCAGCCCGTCCAGGTCGCCAGGTCGTCCCAGCCGGGTGCGTCGGAGGGGACCACGGCGTCGGCGACCAGGCGCCACGAGCGCAGGTCCGCCGAGACGGCGTGGCCGATGGTGGCCCGGCGGTGGCGGCGGTGCGGGTCGTGCAGGGCGCGGGACGCGCGCAGGAAGAACACGTGCCAGAGGCCGTTGTCGTCCCGCGCGTACCAGCTGTCCCACACCCAGTGGTCGGGTAGACGAAGCATGGTCGGAAACCTAGCACTAAACCGTTTTAGCGTCGGCCAAGGCCAGTTCGTTGGTACGGATCGGAGGGCCGTTGCTCAGCCGGCCGGAGGCGCGAGGGACCGGCGTCGACGCAGGGGCATCGGCACCAGTGAGGGCTCGACGGCGCTCCCGTCCAGGAGCAGTTCGACCGCTCGACGTCCCATCTGTTCGTGCGGCAGCGCCGTGGTGGCCAGGCTCGGACGCAACCAGGCGGCGATCGGGTCGTCGTCGAACGAGATGACCGAGATGTCCTCCGGGACGGTCAGCCCCGCCTCGCCGAGTGCCTGGTACGCGCCGAAGGCCAGCCGGTCGTTCATGCAGATGATCGCGCTGGGTCGCTCCGGCTTGCTGAGCAGGCTACGCGTGGCCGCGTACCCGTGCTCGGGCAGCCACTCGGTGCAGAAACACTCGGCCAGGAGACTGACCTTCGCCTCGTCCAGTGTCTGCCGGATGCCGTGCAGGCGGGCGCGGGCGGCGAGCGAGACCTCCGGGTCGTCCTCCTTGAGCCGGTTGCGGCCGATGAGCGCGATCGAGTCGCGGTGGCCGAGCTCCAGCAGGGCGGTGGCGACGGAGCGCCCGGCCCCTTCGTCGTCGGGGACAACGCTGGGCAGGCCGTCGGGGCTGGTGGCGTTGAGCAGCACCACCGGGCCGCCCAGGATGGCGGCGGGCACCGTCAGCCGTCTGGTCGCCATCGCCGCGTAGATCACCCCGTCGACCTGCCGGTCCAGGACGGCCTCGATGGCGTACTGCTCGAAGGTGGCGTCGCCCTGCGTCTCGGTGATGAGCAGGACGTGGTCCCGTTCGCGGGCCGCGTCGAGGGCGCCGCGGATGAGGTCGCCGGCGAACCGGGTGGTCGCCACGATGTCGGAGACGAACGCGATGGTGGCCGTCTTGCGGGTGCGCAGGCTGCGCGCGGCCAGGTTGGGTCGGTAGCCGAGTTCCTCGGCGGCGGCGAACACCCGCTGGTGCGCTTCGGCCGAGAGCCGGGTGCCCTCCCTGCCGTTGAGCACCATCGACGCGGCGGTCTTGGACAGCCCGGCCTTCCGCGCGACGTCGGCGAGTGTTGCTCTGTTGCGGCCCATCAGTCCTCCGAATCAGGCGCGGTGCCACGGGCGCCGCTCCTGCCCATCATGATGCGTCACCGTCCGGGATCGAGCGCCGGTCACGTCGGGTGTGGTGTGAACCCGACGTTTCCGCACCGTTGCCAAGTTGTCCTTGACAGCTTCCCGTGCCGCGCGCATGCTCTGCTAAATCAGTTTAGCGACCACTTCTGGTGCATCCAGAGGCGCCTTCGGTGGCCGTGCCGGTTCCTTTTTGTGCTGACGGTACGGGTGCCGCGCCCGCGCGACAGGTCACGACGTACGTGTCGTGGCCTCCGCCGGGTCGCGGTGGTCCCGGTGGAGCCGTCGCGTGGCCATGGGTCGCGCGACGCGTGGAGATGTCGAGGAGTCATGAAATGGCAAAATTGCTGACAAAGTTTCCGCGACGGAGAACTGTGCTCCTCGCCTCGCTGCTGGCCGTCGGGATGACCGCGACGGCCTGCAGCGCGCCGGGCGAGGACCGGTCGTCGACCCAGAAGTCCGACGCCGCCGTCAAGACGGAGCTGGGCACCGACCCGATCACCCTGGAGATGTACGCGGAGACCGGCTTCCCGCTGGCCAAGGCGTTGGCCGACGAGTTCTCCAAGCAGCACTCGAACGTCAAGTTCAACGTCCGCGAGGACCAGTTCACGGTGATCGTGGAGAACGCGCCCCGGGTGATGGCGTCGGACAACTCGCCCGACATCATCCGGCTCCCGACCATGGTCGACCTGGTCAAGGACGACCTGCTCAAGAACCTCGACCCGTACTTCACCGCGTACGGCTGGGACAAGTTCCCCGCCTCGCAGCTCATGCAGCTGCGCGTCGGCGAGAACACCCGGGGCACCGGCTCGCTGTACGGGATGGGACTCGGCTACAGCGTCACCGGCGTCTTCTACAACAAGAAGCTGGCCACTCAGATCGGCATGACCCAGCCGCCGGCCACCGTCGCCGAGTTCGAGGAACTGCTGGCCAAGGCGAAGACCGGCGGGGTCCAGCCGATCATGCAGTTCAACAAGAACACCGCGGGCATCAATTTCCCGCACCAGGCGCTGCAGAACCAGTTCGGCGACCCGACCCAGGTCGCCGACTGGATCTTCCAGAAGCCGGGGGCCACGTTCGACACCCCGGCCGCCCTGAAGGCCACCCAGACCATTCAGAAGTGGGCCCAGGCCGGCTACTTCACCAAGGACGCCAACGCCCTGGACTATGCCGGCATGGTGGGGGAGTTCCAGAAGGGCAACGGCCTGTTCATGTTCAACGGCGACTGGGAGTCGGCCAACCTCGACAAGTCGATGCCCGGCAACGTGGGCTTCTTCCTCTTCCCCACCGAGTCCGCCGGCGGAAAGCACGTGGCGATGTCCGCCCCCAACACCTTCGGTGTCTCCGCCAAGGCCAAGAACCCGGACGCCGCCGCGTACTTCCTGAACTGGGTGCACACCAACGCCAAGGCCCGCGAGATCTCGGTGACCGTCGGCGGCTCCAGCCCTGGCGGCCCGAGTGACCTGCCGGTGCCGAGCGCGGCCCCGAACACCGTGCCGGCCGAGACTCTGAAGGCGTCACAGCAGCTCGGCGCCGAGAACGGCGCTGTGGACTTCACCGCGAACGCGACCGGCGGCATCTTCGCCGCCGCGATCACGCCGGAGATGCAGAAGCTGATCGCCGGTCAGCAGACGCCCGAGGGGTACGTGAAGGCGGTCCAGGCCGAGTACCAGAAGGAACTGTCCCGATGACGTCTGCCCTCGGCAGCGCACCAACCGGGCGCGACGATCGTCGCGCCCGCCCCACCCCCACGCGGGCCCACCGATTCCGGTGGGCCCGCGCGGCCGGGACCGGCTGGTTGTACGTCCTGCCCGCCCTGGTGATGTACGCGGTGTTCGTCCTGCGCCCGCTCGTCCTGACGCTCCAGTACTCGCTCTACGACTGGAACGGCATCGGGGTGGCCCGCTGGGTGGGCCTGGACAACTACCTCACCGTGTTCACCGACAGCGACCTGCTGAAAATCATCGGCAACGCGATCGTCCTGATCGTCTTCTTCAGCTTCATCCCCGTCGCGCTGGGGCTGTTGGTGGCGAGCATGGTCCGCCGGATCACCACCGGCGTGTTCGGCACCGTCGTGCGGACCATCCTGTTCCTGCCGCAGGTCATCCCCCTGGTGGCGGCGGGCATCGCGTGGAGCTGGCTGCTCTCGTCGAACGGTCTGGTCAACCAGGCGCTGCGCGCGGTCGGACTGGGTGGCGTCGCCCGCGCCTGGCTCGGCGACTTCGACACGGCGCTGCCAGCCGTCGGCGTCATCGGGGCCTGGGTCCTGCTCGGCCTCTGCACGATCCTGCTGGTCACCGGCATGAGCAAGATCGACCCGGCGCTGTACGAGGCCGCCCGCCTCGACGGTGCCGGTCCGGTCCGTGAGTTCCTCGCCGTGACCCTGCCCAGCCTGCGCCAGGAGATCGGCGTCTGCCTCACCGTGACGATCATCGCGGCGCTGGCGAGCTTCGACATCGTCTACATCTCCACCAGCGGCGGCCCCGGCCTCCAGACCACGGTGCCGGGCCTGGAGATCTACCGGCTGGCCTTCTCGCAGCGGCAGGTGGGGCTCGCCTCGGCGCTCGCTGTCGTACTCATGCTGCTCGTGCTGGTGTGTGTGCTGCCGATCCAGCGCCTGAGCCGAGGGGACAAGCAGTGAACGTGAGCCGTCGCGAACAGTGGACCGGCCGGGTCTTCCTGATCGCCCTGATCGTCGTCACCCTGCTGCCGTTCGTGAGCATGCTCTCGGCGGCGTTGCAGCCCCGGGGCACCGTGCCCAGCGGGCTGGAGTGGCCGTCCGACCCGCAGTGGGGCAACTTCGCCGACGCCTTCACCGCCGCGAACATGGGCGCCCTGCTCCGCTCCAGCCTGCTCATCGTGGCCGGTGTCGTACCGGTGTCGGTGCTCATCGCGACCATGGCCGGCTTCGGGCTCGGTCAGTTGCGCGTCCCCGGTGGCCGGCTCGTGTTCGGTCTCTTCCTGCTGGGTCTGACCCTGCCGTTCGAGGCCGTGGTCACGCCGCTCTACTACCAGATGCAGGACCTCGGCCTGCTCAACACCCGCTGGGCCATCATCCTGCCGCTGATCGGGCTCTACATGCCGTTCGCGGTGTTCTGGATGCGGGCACACTTCACCAACGTGCCGGTCGAGTTGTCCGAGGCGGCCCGGGTGGACGGCAGCAGCACCTGGCAGTTGTTCTGGCGGGTCCAGGTGCCGCTCGCCCGGCCGGCGATCGCCTCGCTGACCATCCTGATGTTCCTCTGGACGTGGAACCAGTTCCTGCTCGCCATCGTCCTCGTGGACGACGCGACCAAACGCACCATGGCCGGGGCGCTCGGAGCGTTCCAGGGCCAGTGGGGCACCGACCTGGTGCTGCTGTGCGCCGGGTCGCTGCTGATCCTCACCCCGACCCTCATCGTGTTCCTGATCTTCCAGCGACAGTTCATCAAGGCCCTGATCCAAGGGTCAGTGAAGGGGTAGGCAGTGGTCACACAGCCGCAGATCCACGGCGACGTCGACGAGCGCTTCGGGCGCGTCGCCGACGTCTTCCGCGACAACTTCACCTCCCGGGGAGAGGTCGGCGCCGCGGTCACCGTCTACGTTCGGGGCCGCAAGGTCGTCGACCTGTACGGCGGGGTGGCCGACACCCGTACCGGGCGGCAGTGGGACGCGCACACGCCGGTCGTCGTCTTCTCCTGCACCAAGGGGATCCTGGCGATCTGCGCCTACCTGCTCGCCCAGCAGGGCCGGCTCGACCTCGGCGCTCCCGTGACGCGTTACTGGCCGGAGTTCGGACAGCACGGCAAGGCGGACATCCCGGTGCGCTGGCTGCTCACGCACCAGGCAGGTCTGCCCGCGGTGGACCGACCGCTGACCCTCGACGAGGTGCTGGCGTGGGATCCGGTCATCAAGGCGATCGAGGCGCAGGCCCCGCTGTGGGAGCCGGGCACGGCGCACGGGTACCACTCGATGACCTACGGCTGGCTGGTCGGAGAGGTGATCCACCGCATCACCGGCCAACTACCCGGCGCGTTCTTCGCCGACACCGTCGCGGGCCCGCTCGGCCTGCGTACCTGGCTGGGGCTTCCGGCCGCCGAGAGCGACACCGTCGCCTGGGGCGTGGCACCGCCCCCGGACCCTGACCCGTTCGTGGACCCGGTCGCCGAACGGGGCATCACCATGGGCGGTGCTTTCGCCTTCCCCGCCGATGCCGACGGCCTGGTGAGCTTCAACGACGACGCCATCCGGGCGGCCGGTGTTCCCGGCGCGGGTGCGGTGAGCACCGCCGAGGGCCTCGCGCGCCTCTACGCCGCCTGTGTCTCGGAACTCCGGGGTGGGCCGCTGCTCACGGCGGCGTCGGTGGACGACGCGGTGGTGGTTCGCTCGCGTGGTCAGCAGCGGCACGGCCCGCCGGACACCGGGCAGCGCTGGGGCACCGGCTTCCTGCTGCACTCGCCACCGGCGCGGCCCCTGCTGGGTGAGCGCAGCTTCGGCCACGATGGCGCGGGCGGCAACCTGGCCTTCGCCGACGCCGAGCATCAGGTGGGCTTCGGCTACGTGGTCAACCAGATGCGCGGGATGGGCGACGAGCGCGCCAATCTGCTCACCGCCGCCCTCCGAACCTGCCTCCAGGACTGACCCCCCGGGCCCGCCCCCTGGGGGCGCCTCGGTCGATCATGAAGTTGTTGCCCCGACACGCCGTGGACGGTGGCAACAACTTCATGATCACCGGGGTGGGGCCGCCGGATCGCGGCGAGGACGTCGCCCGGCCTCAGCCTCAGGGCTTGGACTGGCCCAGCAGCCAGCGCAGGATGCTGGCGTCCTCGTAGGTCGGCCCGAACGCGGCGTGGTAGTCCGGTACCGAGAACGCGGCGTCGGCGTACTCGGTGTAGCGCACCAGATCGGCGGTCTGCTCGGGCGTCTTGCCCCGGGCGGCGTACGCCTGCCGCAGCAGGGCGCTGGAGTTGCGCGCGCCCGAGACGTTAAGCAGGTGGTCGTCGCCGTCGGTTACCTCCGTCGGGGGCGGATGCGGTTCGGAGCGGTACACCTCAGGGGTGTGGATACGCCTCTGAGGTGTACCGCCTCTCGGCGGATCGACGTGGGCGAGCCGGCCGAGCGCGCCGTCACGAATCCGTGGACGGCAGAGTGTCCATGAAGGAGCTGACCGAGAAGACCGCTCGCCCGGGCCCGGCCGGGCCGTACCCGGGCGGGCTGGACAGGCCGTGGGCGTCCATCGTCGCCCGGTAGGCCTCCAGCAGGCGGACGTGGTATTCGAGCGGCGCGCCCTGCGGGTTCGTCCGGCCCAGCGGTGTGGTGGGCTCCGGGCACCAGGTGGTGAAGCGGGGCGTGATCCCCCGGGACATGAAGTAGTCGAGCCCCTCGGTGGTGGAGGCGATCGCCTCGTCGACGCTGGTGAAGCCGTGCGGGGCGGCCATCTCGACGCCCGCCACGAAGTTCGGGATCACGTTGCGCGGGCCGAACACCTCGGCCGAGTCGAGGATGCGCCGGTGCCACTCCTCCCGACCGACGTACCGCTCCTTGCCCGGGCAGTACAACTCGAACAGCCGCTTGTCCCACACCTCGTAGTTGGGGTGGTAGATGCGGATCCCGTAGTCGTGGAACCGCTGCACGTCGGCTCGGGGGAGCGCCTGGGCCACCACCTTGCCGATCCACCGTCCCGGAAACCGCTCCTCGATCGCCTGCGCGTACTGGCCGTAGAAGTCGGCCTCGGCCAGCCCGTTGACCTGCGAGGTGATGCTGCCACCGGTCAGCGTGTACGCCTGCGACGCGCGATCGACGTCGTGCCGGTTGATGATCTCCAGGGCCTCGAGGACCTCGTCGACGGGCTTGACCCCGGTGTAGGGCCGGCCGGCCTGCTTGTGCTGCCGCCAGTTGTGGTTGATGTCGCAGTACTGGCACTCCTCCTTGGCGCCGAAGTA
Source organism: Micromonospora sp. NPDC050795 (assembly GCF_044456785.1). Classification (NCBI taxonomy): domain Bacteria; kingdom Bacillati; phylum Actinomycetota; class Actinomycetes; order Micromonosporales; family Micromonosporaceae; genus Micromonospora; species Micromonospora sp. NPDC050795. The sequence goes on from NZ_JBITGE010000009.1 coordinate 87,406, forward strand.
CTGGCAGACCCGGAACGCGGTCAGGTAGATGAGATAGCCCCACTGGATCGTCGGGGCGACCTCCATCACCGACTTGCCGTTGGCGAGCGTGTGACGGTAGTACGCCGGCATGGGGGGGCAGCCCCACATCGGCGATCGGCCGCCCGTCCAGGAACAGGCGCAGTCGACCGTCGCTGTCGGTGCCGACGCGGTACGGCGAACTGGGGTTGGTGCGGACCGAGACGACGGTACGGCGCAGCTCGTACGGACCCCCCGGTGAGCACGATCTCCTCCGGTGGCCGGCGCAGCGCCGCCGTCCCCAACTCGGGCAGCGTCCGGTGATCGAAGGAGAAGATGAAGTACGACTTCGGCTTCACGTCGCCGTGTTCGTTGTCGGTCAGTGCCGCGTCGTCGAAGGCGAGCCCGCCCCGCAGCAGGTCCTCCTTGAGGACCGCCTCCCGCGGCACGTGTGGAAAACGACTCATCAGATCTTCGACGAGGTCGGTGCGCGACGTCATGCGGTTCCTCCCGAACGCGGTACGCCGCACCGGGTGGCCGCTGCCACCCGGTGCCGGCTGATCAGCTCTGCTTGGTCTCCCAGAAGATCTTCGAGATCTCCTCGATCTTGCCGAGGAGCTGCTCGGCGACCGCCGGGTCCGCGGCGCCCTTCGCGCCGCCGGCACCTGCCAGCTTCGTCGCCTCGTTGAAGAGGCCGTGCAGGTGGGGGTACCTCTCGAAGTGCGGCTGCTTGAAGTAGTCGGTCCACAGCACCCAGAGGTGGTGCTTCACCAGCTCGGCGCGCTGCTCCTTGATGAGCAGCGCGCGGGTGCGAAACTCCGGGTCGTCGCTGGCCTGGTACTTCTCGGAGATCGCCTTGATGGACTCGGCCTCAATGCGGGCCTGCGCCGGGTCGTAGACGCCGCAGGGGAGGTCGCAGTGCGCGCTCGCGACGGTGCCTGGGCGGAGAAGGCGGGACAGGAACATCGGAATCCCTTCGACGGTGGCGTTCGGCCGACGTACGTCCGGGCGCGGCGGCCCAGACGTGATCATCCAGGGACGCTAGAACCTCAACCGCACTTCATGTCAAGACCGGGTCGATGGCGGGCCCTGTTTCCGGATGAGCCTCAGCAGGGCGGCGTGCGTCCGCTCGTCCGCGGCCACCACGAGGCCGTCCCCACCGGTGTGCAGGGGCTGGCCGTCGAGCCCGGTGACCACGCAGCCGGCCGCCTCGCAGAGCGCGATTCCGGCCGCGAAGTGGACGCTGTTGCGCAGGTCGTGGCGGTCGGTCACATAGGCGGCGCGGCGGCCGGCGGCGACCCAGGCCACGGCCAGGCTGGTGGAGACCACCCGGGGCCGGAACTGTTCGACGAAGCCCTCGTCGGCGAGCAGGCGGGCGGCCAGGAAGACGTCCCGATTGGGAAACGGCGGGTCGAGGTTCAGGTCGACAAGCGTCGACTCGGCCGACGGGACGAGTCGCTCGTCCGTCCCCGCAACCCCCGGACGTACGCGGCGGCGCCGTCGGTCCAGAACACCTCATCGGCGAACGGGTCCACCGACGCCGCCACCGTGACGTCCGGCCCGACCCGCAGGGCGACGTTGACCGAGGCCAGCATGGTCCGCGCGGCGAAGTTCAACGTCCCACACAGCGGGTCGACCAGCCAGGTGCGCCCGTTGTCGCCGGCACCCGTGCGCCCGCTCTCCTCGGCCACCACGGCGTCGTCCGGACGCGCCGCGCGCAGGACGTCGATGATGGCGTGCGCACCCGGGCCGTGGGTCACCGGGCAGGTCAGTCCGACAGTTCGATGATCGGTAGTTGACTGACGGCGGCTGTCATGATCATGGGAGCGTCGCCGTCACACTGGTTGACCGAGACCGCGACCCACCGCCCCTCGGTCACCGTCGGCCCCCACACGGTCAGGTCGCCGTAGCAGTCCAGGTCACAGAGCGACTGGAACAGCACCGGCATGGGTTCACCGGCCTGATCCCGAAACAGCGGCACCCGCATGGACACAGTGCGGTGCGCGCCCCACCTCTGGGTCAACTCCGCTACGACGAGGGCCAGGTTCGCCTCGGCGGCCTCCTCTGCCTGGTTCCATTCGGCGCCGTACACACCCGTCAGGGCGTCGCTCTCCCAGAGCGGGGCGATCCGAAAACCCTCGCCCCGGGTGCCGGTCCACTCACCGGTGACCGGGTCCCCCTCTCTGACCGGCACGCCGCCCGTGGGCAGCTCCGCGGCGAGCAGCGACTCGATGTCGGACACCGTCCGACCCGCGTCGAACACCTCGCCGGCCCGGCCGGTCATCGGGGGACTCGTCGTACCGCAGTCGGCCTGCACCTCAGCATGCGCACCACCTGTCTCCGTCGGCTCCGGCCCTCGATCATCGCACCGTGAGCGAGCCGACGAGGGGGCAGGCGTCGGTCAGGAGACCGCCGTCCGCACCAGCTCGGTGAGCTTCTTCTCCACGGTCGGGCTCCACTGCTGCAACGCGTACGCCACCGGCCAGAAATCCCCGTCGTCGAGGTTGGCCGGGTCCTGGAAGCCCACCGTCGAGTACCGGTAGTTGAACTTGCCGGAGTCCTGGAAGAAGACGACGATCTTGCCGTCCTCGTTCGCGTAGGCGGGCATCCCGTACCAGGTCTTCGGCGTCAGCCCCGGGGCGGCGGCGGTCACCGTCACGTGGACGCGCTCGGCGAGCGCGCGGTCCTCCGGCTCCATCTGCGCGATCCGGTCGAGGACCGCTTGCAGCCCGTCGGCCTTCTTGGCACCCTTCCTGCCCTCGGCGCGCAGCTCGTCGGCGCGCTCCTTCATCGCGGCCCGCTCCTCGGCGCTGAAGCCGTCGGACCCGGTCGTGGTGGTCTTCGCGGACATTCTCGGGCTTCCTCTCGTCGTCTGGCCCGGCGCGCTGCCGACTGCCTGGGAAAAGGCTAGGCCGGGCGGTGCTCGCGAGCTTCTCGATTCCTGATCGTTCGACGACCGTCCGCCTGCCAGCGAGGTGCCGCTGCGGGTGACCTCGGCCTCTCGACGGTGCTCACCGCCCCGACCGGTGGCTAGGTTGCTGGGCGAGGGCGAGCGAGCGTTCCGGGGGGAACCAGACATGAGCATCACCGCCGACCAGATGGCGACCGCGTACTTCGACGCGATCCAACTCCTCTGCCAGGTGACGCCGAAGGGCTGGTACGCCGAGCGGGGCACCGCTCGTGCGGGGCTCACCCACGCCAGCGTTGCGACGCTCAACGGGGTCCTCGAGACGGCCACCGAGCCGGATCTCGCGGCCATCGACGAGTTGGCGACCGAGATCAGCCGGCAGACACCGCACTGGTCGATCATCATTCGCGGTGCGGCGAGCGACGAGGTCGCCGACCTGGCGGCCCGGCACGGGCTGCGCGGACGCAGCGACCTCCCCCTGATGGCCTGCGCCACCGACGACATCGTGTTCCGGGCCGGCTCGACCCCGCAGGCGCTGGTCCGCCGGGTCGGAGCCGTCGAGAGCGACAGGTACACCGACGCACTCACCCGGAGCTTCGAGGCGCCCGACGGCGTCTTCGGCCCGCTGATGGGCGGCGCTGTGCTCGACAGCGACGCCATCACCGGGTATCTGGCCGAGGAGTCCGGCAGCCCGGTCGGCACCGGGCTCGGAATTCACACCTCCGGCGTGATCGGGGTGTTCAACATCGCCGTCGTACCGTCCGCCCGGGGTCGTGGCCTGGGCCGGGCGCTCACCGAGGCGGCGGTGCGCGACGGCGTCGCCGCCGGCGCGGACGCCGCGTACCTGCACGCCAGCCCGATGGGTCGACCGCTCTACGAGGCGATGGGCTTCGCGCTCGTCGAGACCTGGACCGTGTTCCAGGCGGCCTGACGAGCGAGACCGGTCAGAAGGAGGAAGGCCTGTGACCTTCAGCGAGAACGTCCGCTCGGCCTTCCGCCGCGGCGACACCGACGCCGTGGTGCGGATGAGCGAGGCCGAGATCGAGCGGGCCCAGGCGGCCGGTGACCTGGCGGGCGAGGTGGAGGCGCGCTACAGCCTCGCCCGGGTCGCCATTCGCGGCGGTGACCTGCCCGGTGGCGAGGCACGCGCCCGGGAAGCTCTCACGGTGGCGCTGCGCTCCGGCGACCGGGCACTGGAGGAACGACCGAGGCACGTGCTGGCCGCCGTCGTGAGGATGTCCGGTGACCTGCTCCGCGCCCGGAACCTGTACCGGGAGAGCATCGCGCTCAACGAGGCGCTCGGCCAACCCAGGACGGTCAACTCCGAATTCCACAACCTCGCGTTCTGCGAGCTGGGGCTGGGCAACCTGGACCTGGCCCGGACGCTGTTCGCCGAGAACCGCGAGCGGGTGTTCCACAACGGCTGGGCCGACTTCGTGCCGTACGTCTGCGTCGCGGGCGCCGCGCTCGCGACCGCCGAGGGAGACCACTCCCGCGCGGCCAGGATGATCGGTGTCGCCGATGCCGCGTTCGCGGCACTCGGCCAGGTGCCGGACCCGGACGACGCCGCGGATCTCGCCAGGATGCGCGCCGCCGCCACCGAGGTGCTCGGCGCCGCAGCCTTCGACCAGGAGTACGCGGTTGGCCAGCGCCTCGAACCGAAGGCGGCTTTCGGCACCGCCTGACCCGCCACCCCGCTGCCCTCGGCGCGGCCAACTACGCCAGCATCACCGGCACCCGAAGCCGAACCACGATCGGGTGGTACATCGAGCCAGATACACTCGTCGCTGTGCCAGATCGAGCACCCGTACCCAGCACGGCAACCACCCCAGAGGAATATGTGGCAGCGCTCCGCCAGCTGAAAGCCTGGTCGGGGCGCTCCTTCCGGGATCTGGCCCGTCTGTCCCGGGACCGAGGGCGGATCCTGCCCGCGAGCACCCTGGGCTCGGCGCTCACCCGATCGACACTGCCGTCGATGGACATCGTCATCGCCATCACGGAGGCGTGTGAGCTGCCGCCCGACGAGGTGGCCGAATGGGTACGCCTGCGTCGTCAACTGGCTCAGCTGGAGGCCGACGGGGATGCGCCCGCCGGCGTTGCCGCACCCCTCAAGGTGGACGTGGTCACACCGTACCTACTGCCGAGTGGGCCGACCTCGTTCGTCGGGCGCGGGGCGGAACTGACCCGAGCCGGCCAGATCCTCACCACCGACGGGCAGAGCGCACGTACGGTGCTGATCACCGGCCCGGCCGGGGTGGGGAAGACAACCCTCGCGGTCCGGCTGGCGCAACTGGCCGTCGAGCACTTCCCGGACGGACAACTGTTCGCCGATCTGCGCGGCCCGCACCCCCAGTCGGGCGTCTCCTGGCACGTTCTCGGTGTCTTCCTGCGCACACTCGGCGTCAGCAGCCACTCCGTGCCCGCGGCGCTCGAGGACCGCATCAACCTCTACCGCAGCCTGCTCGCACAGCGAAGCGTCCTCGTCGTTCTCGACAACGCCGCCGCGGGCCGGGACGTCCGGGGGCTCATCGCCTCGGGGCCAAGGACCGCCACCATCGTCACCAGCCGGAGCGTCCTTCCTGGGCTGGACGGCTCTCGGGTTCCGCTGAGACTGCTCAGCGAGCCGGAGGCGTTGGAGATGGTGAAACGGATGATCGGTGAGGAGCGGGTCTCCCGGGAGCAACCCTCCGCGTTCCAGATCGTCAATCGGTGTGCCCGGCTTCCGCTGGCCGTGTGGATAGCCGGGGCGCGGCTGGCAGCTCGTCCGGACATGCCCCTGGGCGCTCTCGCCAGGGCCCTCGCCGACGAGCATCGCAAGCTCGACGAGCTGACGGTGGGCGATGTGGCGGTACGTGCCAGCATCGAGTTGACGTACGCGGCACTGTCCAGGGGCCAGCAGGAGGCGCTGTCCTATCTCGCGCAGATCAACACCCTCGACTTCGCCCCGTGGGCACTCGCGGCCCTGATGGACAGCTCGCCCGCGGACGCGACCAAGCTTCTCGACGACCTGGTGGAGCTGCACCTGCTGATGGTGCACTACACCGACAACGCGGCGCCGCGATACCAGATGCATGATCTGGTCGCGGCATTCTCGCGGGACAAGGCCGCGCAGATCCTGACGCCGGCGCAGAGGGAGCGGGCGAGACTACGGATGCTCGGCGGCGCGCTGGGTCTCGCCTGTGCCGCCGGCATCCGGATCAACACCGACTTTGACGAGGTGCCGTTCGCCGCGCCGCCCTGGTCGTTCAGTGTCCACACGCGTGACGCGGTCCTGGACGATCCGCTCGCCTGGTTCAAGGACGAGTACGGCTTCCTCAAGACGCTCGCCGAGGACATGCTCTCGTCCGTGCCGCTTCCCGCGGCTGGCCTGATCGTGGCCCTCGCGCCCTTCATGCAACTGTCCGGCTACTTCGACGACTGGCTGCACCTGCACACCCGCGCCATGGGTTCGGTGGCCAGTGGCCCGATCGGCGCCAGCCTGAGGCGGAACCTCGGTGAACTGTCGACGATCGTGGACGACTACCCGGCGGCCGAACGCCATTACCGAGCGGCGATCGCGATGCTCGACCCCGCCGACGAGGCGCGCATCGCCAGTACCTCGGCCGGTCTGGCGTACCTGTGCCGCCTGCAGAGCAGATACGCCGAAGCGGAGGAGCTCTTCGGCAGGGCCATCGACCTCGCGGCCGCTGCCGGCAACGACAACTGCCTGATCTACGCGACGACCGGTCTCGGTGTCACGCTGATGGAGCAGGGGCGCAGCGTTGAAGCGGCGGCGGTGTTCGACGAGAGCCTGCTGCGCAGCGAGGCCATCGATTACCTGCCGGGGCAGGCGCAGGCGTGGCGCTGCCTCGGGCAGATCAGCCGGCTGCGCGGCGACTACGCCACGGCCGAGCAGCAGTACCGGAATGCCGAGCGGATCAGCCTGTCGCTGGGCGACCAGTTGACCGCGACCCACGCCCGGTGCTGGCTTGGTGATGTGGTCGTCAAGCAGGGCCGGGAGTTCGAGGGCCGGCGCGTTCTGGCCGAGAGTCTCTGGGTCTATCGCGCCGCGGCGAACCGGTGGGGAGAGGCGGCCGCCCTGTACTGCCTGGCCGAAGCTCAGTTGTCGGCCGGAAAACCAGGTCTCGCCCAGCGCCGAGCCGAGGTGGCGGTCGCCATCTGGACCGAGGTCCATTCGCCGTACTGGCTGGCCATGGCCACCGCCACCCTCGGCAGGGCGCGGGAGCGGCTGAACCACCCTGACCCGGTGAGTGGTCCAGCCGAATCCGCGCCCTAGGCATCCTCGGGTGAGGTCGTGGCCCGGGCCGCCGTGATGGTCCGTCCCCGTTCCGACTCTCCGAAGCGGTCGAGCATGGCGCGTACCTCGTCGGCGCTCACGTTGGCGCCGAACAGCTCGCTGCCCGGTTCGAGTCGTACCCCCTCGGCCAGCGGGCCGGCGACGACCGGGTCGAAGCCGAGCGCGTCCACCAGGGCCGCGACCTCGGTGAGGCCGGCGTCCTCGTCGCCGGCGATCGCGATGGCCTTGCGGCCGGTCGCCCCCGCCGGCCGGGCCTCGTCCTCCAGGTCGTGATAGCCCATGTGGTTGAACGCCTTGACGACGCGTGAGCCGGACAGGAACGCCTGGACGGTCTCGCTCGACGAGGTCCGCGGGTTGGTGAGGTCGTCGCGGATGCCGTCGATCTCCCACCAGTAGTTCATGGCATCGACGACGAGCTTTCCGCGTAACGCCTCGGCGGGAACGCTGCGGTACTTGCCCAGGGGCAGGGCGAGGATGACGATGTCGGCGTCGGCCGCCGCGTCGACCGCCGTGGTGGCCTCTGCCCCCGGGGCGAGGACCTCGACGGTGAGGGCGATCTTCGCCGGGTCACCGGAGCCGGCCACCCGTACCCGGTAGCCGGCGGCGACGGCGAGCCGGGCGAGCACCGTGCCCACCTTGCCGGCCCCGAGAATGCCGAGGGTCGCAGGCCGGCTCCGGTCGTTGTCGTTCATGTCGTCCTCTCGCTTGGGATGTGCTGATCAGGCCAGCAGCTCGCGGACCATGGGGATCACCTTCGAGCCGTAGAGTTCCACCGCGCGCATCCGGGCGCTGGCCGGTTGCGCTCCGGCCGAGTAGATGAGGTCGAACCGCCCGACGCCGAGGCTGCGGATGGCACGGGCCATCCGGCGGGCCACCGTCTCCGGTGAGCCGATGTAGAGGGAGCCGTTCTCCACCTCGGAGTCGAACTCCTGACGGCGGATCGGGGGCCAGCCCCGCAGTTTGCCGATCCGGTCCCGCATGATCCGGTAGTGCGGCCAGTAGATTTCCTTGGCCTGCTCGTCGGTGTCGGCGATGAAGCCCGGCGAGTGCATGCCGACCGGGTGCGCTGTGGTGCCGAGCTGATCGGCGGCACGGCGGTACAGGTCGATGTAGGGCGCGAAGCGCTCGGGGGCGCCGCCGATGATGGCGAGCATGAGCGGCAGCCCGTACTGGGCGGTGCGGACGACCGACTGCGGCGAGCCGCCCACACCGACCCAGGTGTCCAGGTGACCCGACTCGGTCTTCGGGAACACGTCGGCGTTCTCGAGCGGGGCACGCAGGGTGCCGCTCCAGGTGACCGGCTTCTCGTCGAGCAACTTCACGAACAGTTCGATCTTCTCCTCGAACAGCGTGTCGTAGTCGCGGAGGTCGTAGCCGAAGAGCGGGAACGACTCGGTGAACGAGCCGCGACCGAGGATGACCTCGGCTCGGCCGTTCGACAGCGCGTCCACTGTGGCGAAGCGCTGGAACACCCGTACCGGGTCGTCCGAACTCAGCACTGTCACGCCAGAGGCCAACCGGATCCGCGAGGTGCGGGTGGCGATTCCGGCCAGCACCGTCTCCGGTGTGGAGACCGAGTACTCGGGCCGGTGGTGCTCGCCCAGGGCGATGACGTCGACCCCGAGTTGGTCGGCGAGCACGGCCTCGTCGACGACCTGCCGGATCGCCGCCGCGTGGGAGACGAGTTTGCCGTTGTCGTCCTCCGGTACGTCGCCGAACGTGTCCAGGCCGAACAGCAGATCAGACATGGTTGGGCTCCTTAGCCAGCAGCTCCCGGACCCGCGGCGCGACCTCACTGCCCAGCAGTTGGATGGTGCGCGCCCGTGCCTCGCGGGGCAGGTGCATGATGTCGTACTTCAGGTCGAACGCGGCTCAGTCGCAGGTCGCGAGCGACAGTGGCGATCTTCTGCGCCACCGTCTCGGGCGAACCGACGAAGAGCGCCCCGTGGTCGATTTCCGCCTCGTAGCGCGCGCGGTCCGGTTTGTAGAAGCCGCGTTCGGCGGCGAGGGCTGCCACCACCGGCTGCCAGTACCGCCACCACGTCTCCACCGCCTCCTCGTCGGTGTCTGCGACAAGGCCGAGTGAGTGCTGCCCGATTGGCTGCAGGGTATGCCCGAATTGTTCGAGCGCTCTGGTGTAGAGGTCGACGTGACCGGCGAAGCGCTGGGGACGCCCGCCGATGATGGCGAGCATGAGCGGCAGTCCGTGCCGCGCGGCACGGATCACCGAGTTCGGGCTTCCCCCGACACCGATCCAGGTTGGGATGCCGCCCGGCTGCATCCGTGGGTGCAGCCGCTGTGCGGCCAGTGGGCTTCGTACCGTGCCGGACCAGGTGACCGGTTCGTCCTGTTGGAGCCGCAGGAAGAGTTCCAGCTTCTCCTCGAACAGCCGCTCGTAGTCGGCCAGGTCGTACCCGAACAGCGGAAACGACTCGGTTGCGGATGCCCGCCCGAGGACGATCTGGGCGCGGCCGTCGGAGACGGCGTCCAGCGTGGAGAACTCGTGGTAGAGCCGTACCGGGTCGTTGGTGCTGAGCACGGTGACCGAGGTGCCGAGGCGAATTCGCTCGGTCGCCGTCGCGACCGCGGCCAGCAGCACCGGTGTCGCCGAGTCGTTGTGGCCCTCGCGGTAGTGCTCACCGACGCTGAACACGTCGAGTCCGGCCGACTCGGCGAGCCGTGCCTCGTCCACGAGCAGCCGTACGGTCTCGGCGTCGCTCAGGACCCGGTCGCCGTCGGTGGCCACCTCCCCGAACGAGTTGAGCCCCAGCTCGAAGTCCGCAGCTGCCATCGTCTCCTCCTCGGTGCATTCCGCCGGCGACCCACGGGAGCGGACCTACCGGTTGACGTGTCAATGATGCTAACTTGGCGATTGACACGTCAATTCCCGGGAGAGTGAGATGACGGAGGCCACACCAGGCCGGCGGGGCGGACGCCAGCTCCCGACCGCCGACGAGCTGCGAATCTGGCGGGACTTCATCGAGACGACGGCGGCGCTCGGCTCCCGGCTCGAGTCCCGCCTACAGGGCGACTCCTCGCTCTCGACCGGGGACTACGCAGTGCTCCTCGCCCTCAGCGAGGCGGAGGGCGAGGCGATGCGGTCGTCCGAACTCGCCTCGCACATCGGGTGGGAGCGGAGCCGGCTCTCCCACCACCTCGGGCGGATGGAGCGGCGCGGCCTCATCCGCCGCCAGGAGTGCGCCACGGTTCCCCGCGGGGCGGAGGTGCTGCTCACGACGGCCGGCGCCGAGGCGTTCAGGGAAGCCACCTTTCCCCACCTGCGCGCCATCCGGGAGCTGTTCGTCGACGCCCTCACGCCGGAGCAGATCGTCGCGGCGGGCGAGATCGCCACGGCGCTGCGAGCGCAGCTCGACGTCCTGGGCAAGGACTGATCACCGGGCTTCCCGGTCATCTGGCGAGCTGCCCGAGCACCGTGGTGTCGGTGATGGTGTCGTCGGCGGCCAGCATGAACGCCTTGGACAGGATCGTCGACAACATGGGGTCGTCGTCGAAGGGCAGGTGCAGCCGGCCCGTACGGTCGCGCGCCGCGACGATGCAGAGATAGGCTTCGTCGGGCTCCATCATGATGTTGCCGGACCCGAGGTGGATCCGGTAACTGCGGATGGTGCCGCGGACGTGTAGGTACCGCTCGGAGAGGCGCACCCGATCGGCGATGTTCGTGCGGGGCAGCAGCCGGGCCAATGCGTCCTTACGCACCTGCGCCGACGGGGTCAGCTCCGCGATGGCAGTGCTGTGCCAGTAGGCGTGGAAGCGATCCTCGCCGCGATCGGCCCACTGCGGGTCACTGGCGATCGAGGTGACGCCGACGAACAGGTCCACATCCCGCATGGCCTCGCTGAACACCAGCGGTGGCACGTCGACGACCGGCGTCGGTTGCCAGGTCGCTCCGTCGCGTCGGGCGAAACGGACCTGGTCGGTGGAGCAGAAGTCGACGTCGTAGCGGCGTTCATCCGTGTTGGCGACAAGTTGGTGGTGGAACGACGCCCGCCACATACCACCGCCGAAGGGCTTGGTGGCTTCGCTCTCGTAGCCGCCGTCCCAGGTGCCGAGGTATCCGGCCTGCCAGCCCCGGGCGCGGATCAGCGCGTTCGCCTGCCGGTAGCGCAGGATGTGGGCGGCGAACCGGTTGGAATAGGTGTGCGTCCGCTCCTCGGCGGGCGTGAGCAGGTAGACCTCTCGGAAGGCCTGCTTGAACGGCTGCGTCAGACCGGCGGCGAGGACGTGCTCCCGCCAGGCGAGGACCTCGTCCGTCGTCGCGCGGACGGGATGCCAGAGCCGGACCGTGTCGCCGGGGACGGCTCGACCCTCCAGGTCGGCGATCGTCCAACCGCCGCTGTCGCGTCGGGGCAGGCCCGCCGTCCACCGGTGGCCGTCGGTGCTGGTCTCCCACACCAACCGCCGCCCGTAGGTCGCGGTGATCGGGTGTTCGAGGTATCGGACCGACCAGTCCGAGTACGACCAGGTGCGCTCCTCGGACAGCAGCCCCTCCACCCGCTGACGCTCGCCGCTCAGCGTCGCGCCAACGCGTTTGGCCAGGTCACGTAGTTGCTGGAGTTCCGAGCCGTACGCCTGCTTCACCGCTGCCGGAACGCCCTTGAGCGGGACGGCGTCACGAGCGAAGGTCAGGCGCGCCTTCTCGCCGATCACCTCGACCGCCGCCTCGTACGGCCCGACCCGTGTGCACGCTCGACCGTCGACGCCGAGCCCGTGGTCGTCGACGGCAAGCTCCATCACCTCGTTGAGCGACCACCCGCGCAGCGCCCCGAGGTTGGCCAGTGCGGTCTGGACGCGGCTCTGCACCGCCTTGTTCCGGACCGTTACCGCCAGCCTCGCCAGCGTGCGTACCGGCGCCTCGCCGTCGCGTCCCGCGAGCAGCTGAACGGCCGCCACCGCCGTCCTCTGCGCATGGGGGAAGCCCGGCGCCTGTCGCGGCGCCGCCGCCGCTGCAGCGGTGACCCGCGCCAACAGGTCCGTCGCCCGTTCGTCCGGCTGGCGTGACAACGCCCAGACCAGGCCGCGGAGGAGGCGGTCGGTGTCTTCGTGCAGGGCCAGACCGTGGGAGGCGAATGCTTCCAGGATCGATTGCACGGCCGCGGTGCCGCCCGGTGTGCTGGCGAGGAGGTCGTCGACGCGGCGCTGCCACTTCGCTGGAGCTGTCGGCTTCTCCAGTGAGGCGCAGTGCGCCAGCAACTCCGGTACGCCCGGCGCGGCGAGGACGTCACCCAGCTCGGCGCGGGCGAGCGGCCCGAACCCGTCTCCGTCGTGAAGCAGCCAGGACGGCACGGCCCGGCCGGTGGCGCGATCGAGGCACGCACCGATCAGGTGGAAGGCGCGTCGTCGAGGCTCCGCTGCGACGAAGTGGTCACCGACCAGTTCGCTGACGAGGGCGTCGAGGGCCGGCACCAGGTCGGCCACCTCGGCCGGCGAGAGACGCGCGGCGATCACTGCCGGTAACTCCAGGTGCGCCCCGTTGTCGTAGGACTCTCCGCGCGCGCAGACCTCCAGGCACCAGACGAGATCCTCCCGCGTCCACTGCAGGTCGCCGTCGGCGAGGCTCCGCACCACATCGTTGAGCGCGGTGGGAGTCGAACTGGTCGCCGACTCCAGGTGCATGGCCAGGGCGGCGCTCCGGCGTACCTCGACGGGCCACGTCTCGACCGTGCTCCACTCCGGCACGTTGGTCACCGAGAACCGCCAGTGGTACGAGCTGGCGGCGTGCAGAACAGCCCTGATGCGAGCGTCGGCCTCGGCGAGACCGAGCTCCACCCGACGTCGGTCCACAGTGGTCAGAGCGGGAAGAAGCGCTGCCCAGTCAGCCATGTCAGCCACCCACCAGCGGAACGAGCCGTACGAAGGCCACGTCCGGGTCGGCGAGCAGGTCGATCTCCTCGTCGAGGTCCTCGATCTGGCGGTGCCCGACCAGCAGCAGGAAGCCGTTGCGGGCGAATGCCTTACAGGCGGCGTCCGCCTGCTGCTCCCAGTCGAGTCGCCGGCCCGAGGTGACCCGGTAGCCGTTCAGGGTGGTCTCCGTGTCGGTTGGCTGAACCAACCCCCGGAAGTGCTCGGGCTGCTGGGCGTTGAACCGGGCGACCTCCTCGCGGACCCGCAACCGGACCAGCTCCCGGGCGGAGATGCGCTCCGGTAGCCCGGTCAACGGCCAGTGGTCGATGGCTTTCCCTGTCGCTGTCTCGTCCCGGACGATCGCCGTGGCCATGCCGCCATGCTCCTTGCTGTGAGGTGAGCGCGATCATGGCACGGGCGTCCGACGCGATGGAGTAGCGCCACATCCGCCACCGGGTCATCCATGACAGTCGGTGATCGGTCAATTGCTAAGGGCCACGTTCGGGTGGTCCAATCCTCCAGGAACCCGCCAGTCCGCCTGCCCTGGCTGAGACGGCGACGGCTGCCGCCCCGGGAGGTACGAGCATGATCGAGACCGCCACCGCAGAGGCTCACCGCGTTCGACCGGGTCATCCCGGCCCCGGGCGTACGGAGTCGGTGCTGCCGGAGCTGCGGGAGATGTGGTGGGAGACGGGGGTGCGGGCACGGGCGGAGGCCGGCCTCTTCGCCGTCTTCGCGGAGCTGCCCAGGCTGGTCCGGACGGCCCTCGGCATCAGTTGGCGCGCGGATCGTCTCCGTACCGGTGTGGTGGCCGCGGCGACTGTCGGCGCGGGGGTGATGGCCGCCTTCGGCCTGTTGGCCACGCAACGGGTGTTGGTGGAACTGTTCGCCGGCGGACCGACAGCGGACAAGGTACGGGCGGCGCTGCCCGCACTGGCCGTGCTGGCGGCGACCGTCGCGCTCCGCGCCGGGATGGGCATCGCCACCGGCTACGCGCAGAACGGCTTGACGCCCCGGGTGAGCCGTGAGGTGGAGCGGGGCCTGTTCGAGGTGTCCACGGCGGTCCGGTTGGAGGCGTTCGACGCGGACGCGTTCGCCGATGACATGGAACGCGCCTCGCGCGGCACCGAGTCGACGATCGCGCTGGTGCAGGCGTCGATGAACCTGCTCGCCGGGCTGGCCGGGCTGCTCGCCGTGGCGGCTGCCGTCATCGTCATCCATCCGCTGCTGCTGCTGGCGCTGCTGGTCGCCACGGTGCCCAACGCGTGGGCGTCGCTGCGGGCCGGTCACCTGCGCTACCAGACGTACAACGCCGGGTCGGTGCGTCGGCGTCGACTGTGGTTGTTGCACAAGCTGATGGCCGAACGTGCCTCGGCCCCGGAGTTGCGCTCCTATGGGCTGCGCCGGTTCCTGCTCGACCAGTACGACCGGGTGATGCAGGTGGAGACCGACATCCAGCTCGCCCTCGCCCGGCGGGTCACCACCACCACCACCACTGTCGGAGCAATCGTCGGCGGTCTCGCGACCGGCACCGTCTACGCCCTGCTCGGCTTGCTGCTCCTCGACGGGCAGATCCCGCTCGCCGCCGCGGCGACCTGCGTGATCGCGGTGCAGTCCGCGCAGCGGTCCCTGGCCATCGCCACCTTCCAGGTCGACCACGTCTACACCCAGGGGCAGCACTTCGGCGACTACACCGGTTTCATGACCCGCGCCGACGCCTACCTACCGACCAGCACCGGACCCGTCGCCGCGGCCGATCCTGGTCGGCTGCGGGAGTTGACAGTCAACGAGGTGAGCCTGCGCTACCCCGATCGGGACGACGCCGCCGTCGACGGCGTCACGTTGACGATCACCGCCGGGCAGACCGTCGCGTTCGTCGGGGAGAACGGCTCGGGCAAGACGACCCTCGCCGCGATGATCGCCGGCCTTCGCGCCCCCACCGAGGGCGGTATCGAGTGGAACGGCCGCCCGTTGTCGGACTGGAACGTCGACGGGCTGCGCGCCCGGATCGCTGTGGTGACGCAGGAATACCACAAGTGGCCGTTCACCGCCGCCACGAACATCGCCATCGGCGACGTCGACAGCGACGCCCGGCAGGATCGCATCGAGGCCGCCGCCGGCCGCGCCATCGCCCACGACATGATCAACGAACTTCCGCACGGGTACGAGACGCTGCTCGACCGGACCTTCGCGCGAGGCCAGGACCTCTCCGGTGGGCAGTGGCAGCGCATCACCGCGGCTCGTGGGTTCCTGCGCGACGCCGAACTGCTGATCATGGATGAGCCGTCCTCCGCGCTCGACCCCCGCGCCGAGGACGCCCTGTTCCAGACCATCCGGGACCGGAGAGGTAGTGCCACCACGATCCTCATCACGCACCGGCTCGCGAACGTCCGGCACGCCGACCGGATCTTCGTCCTGCACCACGGCCGGCTCGTCGAGGCCGGCACACACGCCGACCTCGTCGCCACCGGCGGCCGGTACGCCGAACTGTTCGCCCTCCAGGCCGCCGGCTACGACGCGAACCTGGCCGAGGGCAACCAGCACGCCTGAGCCGTCCAGTTGGACCTTCTCCCGCTGGATCGCGGGCGGCTAGGCTTCGGCCCATGTCAGGGTGGCGAGGCCGAACGGCGGACGTGGCCCTGGTGCCCGCCGTGGGTCTGGTCGCCGTCGTGGGCCTGGTGGTCCAGTCGCGCGGCATCGACACCGCCGCCGAATGGGCGGCGCTGCTGGCGGTGCTGCTCTCCACCGGCGCGCTGTACGCCCGCCGGCGTCATCCGGTGCCGGTGGGCGTCGTGGCGCTGGCTGCCATTGGCGCGTACGGGGCGTTGCTGCACCGGCCCGGTCCGATCATGTTGGTGTTCGTCGTGGCGCTCTACACCGTCGTCGACGAGGGCCACCTCGCGGTCGCCATCGGGCTCGGTCTCGCCTCGGTGATCGCCTTCGCCGTGGCAGACAGCTACAACCGGTCCCCGAACACCATGAACGGGGCGACGCTGCTGCACGCCGGTTGGCTCGTCGCGGTCATCGTCGGCGTGACCCGTAACCGCCGCGCCTACCTCGCCGAGGCGCAGGCCCGAGCGGTCGTCGCCGAGCAGCGGATGGAGGAGGAGGCCCGGCGACGGGCCACCGAGGAGCGGCTTCGCATTGCCCGGGAGTTGCACGACGTGCTCGGCCACCACCTGTCGTTGATCAACGTGCAGGCCAGCGCCGCGTTGCACCGACCCGACCCGGTCCGGTCCGAGCAGGCCCTCACCGCGATCAAGCAGACCAGCAAGGAGACGTTGAGTGAGTTGCGCGCGACGCTTGGCGCACTGCGGCAGGCCCCGGCGGTCGCGCCCGCACCCGGTCTGAACCGCCTCGGTGATCTGATCAGGACGGCCGCCCGGCCGGAGTTGAAGATCCGCACCGAGCTGGCCCAGACGCGGCCGCTACCGCCGGAGGTCGATCTGGCGGTGTATCGGATCGTCCAGGAGGCGCTCACCAACGTGTCGCGTCACGCGCGTGCCACCACCGCTGTGGTCCGGGTCCGGCCCGATCACGACGACGTGCTCGTCGAGGTCGAGGACGACGGGACCGGCGAGCCGGGTCCGCCGGGTAGCGGGATCCTCGGGATGCGTGAGCGGGTGTGGGCACTCGGCGGTTCGCTGACCACCGGCGCGCAGCCGGACGGGGGCTTCCGGGTGAGTGCCCGTCTGCCGATGCGACCCGACCCGGCGCCGGTGGGGGAGCAGATGTGATCCGGCTGCTCCTCGTTGACGACCAGAACCTCGTACGCGCCGGCTTCCGGTCCATTCTCGACGGTGAGGACGGCCTCGAGGTCGTCGGCGAGGCTGCCGACGGAATCGAGGCGGTGCGGCTGGCCCGGCAACTGCGACCCGATGTCGTCCTGATGGACATCCGGATGCCAGGGCTCGACGGCCTGGCCGCCACTGGTGAGATCGTCGCGAACTCCGATGCTCGCGTCATCATTCTGACCACGTTCGACCTGGACGATTACGTCTACGGAGCGCTGCGCGCCGGTGCCAGCGGCTTCCTGGTGAAGGACACCGAACCAGCGGAGTTGATCCACGGAGTGCGGGTGGTGGCCCGGGGCGACGCGCTGATCGCGCCGTCGATCACCCGGCGGTTGATCGCCGAGTTCGCGGCCCGGGCCAGACATCCCGACCCCGGGCCGCGACTGAGCGTGCTCACCGAGCGGGAGCGTGAGGTGCTGACGCTGGTCGCTGCCGGCCTCTCCAACGACGAGATCGCGGCCCGGTTGGTGCTGAGCCCGGCAACCGCCAAGACACATGTCAGCCGGATCATGACCAAGGCCCACGCCCGGGACCGAGCCCAGTTGGTGATCCTCGCCTACGAGTCCGGCCTGACCGTGCCGGGTTGGCTCGCTCGCTCCTGACCATCGCCATCGGCTGGAGCGGGGCAGCCGTCGGATGGAGCGAGATCAGCCAGGCCGAGCCCACGCCGGAACCGGTCAGGGTCAGCCGGCCAGGCGGCCGGTGCGGCGCGCGCGAAGCAGGGCCAGCCCGCCGAGCACCACGCCGGCCAGTCCGACCGCCAGCGCCACATAGGCCCCGCCTCGCCCGTTGCCAGTGCCGATGCCACTGTCGGAGGTGGCCACCACCAGACCGCCGAGCGCCATGCCGATCAACCCTGTCGCCAGGGCCAGGACGGCCCCGAGGCTTCCCGAGCCGGTACCGAGCCGACCGGCAGGGCGGGCCAGGGCCAGTCCTCCGATGATGGTGCCGACCACCCCCAATAGGACGGCCGCGCTGGCGCCGAATCGCCCGGAACTCATGGAGAGAGCATCAGCAGCGGTCGGCTGGGCCAGAACGTGCGCGGCTGCCGGTGCGGCCAGTCCGGTTCCTCCCAGCGGGGCTGCGGCGAGCAGGTGACGGATGGACATCGTGGATCCCCTCGGTCGCATGACGGGTACGGGTGGCAGCCTAGGAAGCAAACCGCCGGTGAGTCGTCATGCCGGAGTTGCCGATTGGCCTACCACGCGGGATGTACGCGCTCGGGATGGCGTACCGCCGCGGTTGCCTCTCCGGGCTTTTCCAGGCCACCGTCCGGCGTCTGTTACTCACGTGCGTGCTGGCCACGAAAACGTCTCTGACCTGCGTTTTTGTCGGATCCAAGCAGTGGTGTTCGGGCCCTGGGAGTGGTACGACTGATACATCGGACCGGTGGTGCGGGGTCAGTAGGAGGTGGCGGATGCGTCTGACGAGCACCCCGCCCAGGCGGACGGATCCGCGATGACAAGCCCGGAGAACACCGAGGAAAAGGCGGCGGCCTACGCGCGCGGTCTCGATGCGGGCCGGATCGAGCAGCGTCTACAGGGGCACGATGAGCACCTGCGAAAGATCAACGGCTCGATCGACTCGATGGCCCAGGCGCTCCGGTCTCTCACCGATGAACTCCGCGGCAACGTCACTCTGTTCAGCGCCAATGTGACAGCGGACCGCCGCGACGCCAGTGAGCGGGACAGGATCGCGGCGGTGCGATTGGAGGAGGCGGGCGTCGTCGAGTCCCAGCGGACGGTCCGGTGGACGGCATGGCAGCGCGGGTTCGCCGTCGTCGGCGCGATCGTCCTGGTCGTGAACTTCGGCCTGGGTCTCTACCTCGCGTTCGGCCGTTGACCTGACGGTGGGGAGTCGCCATCCGATCTGGGCTCCAGCACCACCACCGCGGTCTCGGAGAGCCGCCGTGCCGCGTGGGCGTCGAAGTTCTTGTCGGCCGCGCGCCACCGTGGCCACAGCTGCGACCGTTCGTCGTCGGTGGCGACGCGACCGCGCACCAGCCGACGCCCGTCGGCCAGCTCGACGGACGCGTCCGGATGGGCCTGGAGGTTGAGCCACCAGGCGGGGGCACCCTCGCCCCACCCGTTCATCGCCACCCCGACCAGGTTCGGGCCATCCTCGAAGTACGCGATGATGACGCTGCGCTGCTGGCCGGTGCGGCGACCGGTCGTGGTCAGGCGCAACGTGCCCCACCGGTGCTCGCGCGGTCGCCACAGCCCGACCCGGCTGCCGCTGACGCGGTACAGGCCCCGGTGCACCGACCAGGCCAGCCGGATGAACCACCGCGGCGGAAGCCATGGCGCCTTCGTCACCTGACCGTCCGACATGACGACCTCCTCCACCGACCAACGCTGATGGCCCGGGTGGCTGCCTCACACGGTCGCGACCGCCACTGTGGACCGGGATCCTCAAGTCTTCCGCCGTGAGCGCGACTCGCGTCGGGGTGTCCATGATTCGACCGAGGATCGAACCGATCGGTGAAGCCCCGCGTCGGGGCGGGCGGTTACCGCTGCCAGGCGTCGATGGCGCGTACGCCGTCGCGGACGACCCGGTCCAGGATGGCGGTGTTGCCGCTGGTGCCCTCCCACCCCTGGTCGTCGAAGACCGTCACCGTGCTGTCGACGCGGGCCACCGCGATCTGGCTGGACGCGGTGTCTCCGGTACGTTCGCCGTTCAGGCTCGTCTCGGGCCACGTCCGGGTCAGCAGCAACGCCTCGTCGCCGACCCCGGGCAGCGCCTTACTCTTGACGGTGACGCGGTTTCCGGACTGGTCGTACGAGGGGCACGCCTGGACGGCGGCGCGGAGCCGGCTCAGGTAACCCGGGGCGCCGTCGCCGTCGAAGGTGAAGATGGTCTGATGGATCATCCCCTGCGGCACGTTGCTGGAGGGCTCGCCGGCCTTCTGGTAGGTGACCGTCATCGCGGCGCTCGCGGTGACCTGCCGGCCGCCGGTGCCGAACTCGTTGCCGCACAACTTCGGCAACGCCTCCTCGACGGGCGTCGTCCGTCGCGGGGACTTCCGTAGTTCGGCGGGCAGCTCGACGAAGGCCGAGGTCGGGATCGTCACCTGGGTGCTCGCGCTCGGCGATGGCGGACCTGTCGGGGGCACTGACGTCGACGCGGTGGCCGGTGCCGTGGTCGCCGGGGCAGAGCCGGGCGGATCCTCGGTGGCGGTGCAGGCAGCGGCCAGTGCGACGGTGCCGAGCAGCGCCAGCACACGTCGCGTACGGGCCATTGGCAGTGGTGCGTGTCGGCTCATGATCACCCCTTGTCGTCCCGCAATGCAGTTCCCTACCCTGCATCGACCGAAACGACCAGGCAGCGCCTCGGACGTGGACCGGACAGCAGGAATTGATGTGCCCCGCGTCGGCCGGGCCGCTAGGCTGCCCCGCATGACCAGCGTGATCGCTCAGTGCACCGGACTGTCGTGTGACGTCCAGGTCGGTGCGGAGCGACGCCGGCGATCCGTCGCCCGCCCGCGCTGACCTGTTACCTGCGACCGGCGGATCGAGCCGCCGGTCGTTCGCTGGTCGTCCTCGGTCCGCCCGTATCTCCCCGTCAACGGCTCGCGTGGCAGCGCGGGTCCGAGCGAGATCGGCGTACTCATGGATCTTGAAAAGTTGTTGTCCGACCGGCTGGCACCGGCGTTCGCGGCGGTGGCCGGCGGCCCGGTCGACCCGCTCGTGCGGCGGTCTCCGCGTGCGGACTTCCAGTCCGACGCGGCGCTGGCGCTCGCCCGGCGGCTCGGCCGCCCGCCGCGCGACATCGCCGCGGCGGTGCTGGCCCACGCGGTGCTCGACGACGTCGGGGTGTCGGCGGAGGTCTCCGGGCCGGGCTTTCTCAACCTGACGGTTGCCGACCGGGCCCTGGCCGAGCTGGTCGCCGGGCTGGCCGGTGACGCCCGGCTCGGCGTGCCGTCGACGGCGACGCCGCAGACAGTGGTGGTCGACTACTCGGCGCCCAACGTGGCGAAGGAGATGCACGTCGGGCATCTCCGCTCCACGGTCATCGGCGACGCGGCGGTGCGGCTACTGGACTGGCTCGGGCACCGGGTGGTGCGGGTCAACCACCTGGGTGACTGGGGCACACCGTTCGGCATGCTGATCGAGCACCTGATCGACCTCGGCGAGGCCGAAGCCACGCAGAACCTGTCGATGGGGGACCTGGACACCTTCTACCGGTCCGCCCGGGTGAAGTTCGACGCCGACGAGGCGTTCCAGGAACGGTCGCGGCTGCGGGTGGTCGCGTTGCAGCGCGGCGACGAGCGGACCCGCCGGTTGTGGCGGCTGCTGGTGACGCAGTCGGAGCGGTACTTCCTGACCGTGTACGACCTGCTCGACGTGACGTTGTCCGGGGCCGACTTCCGAGGCGAGAGCGCCTACAACGACAGGCTCGCGGGCGTCGTCGACGACCTGGACCGGCTGGGGCTGCTGCTGCCCAGCGGTGGGGCCGAGTGCGTCTTCCCGCAGGGGTTCACCGGACGGGACGGCGAGCCGCTGCCGCTGATCGTGCGTAAGAGCGACGGTGGGTACGGCTACCCGGCCACCGACCTCGCCGCGCTGCGGCAGCGCGTCGGCGAGCTGGGCGCCACCCGGCTGCTGTACGTCGTCGGCCTACCGCAGCGGCAGCACTTCGCGATGGTGTTCGCCGTCGCCGAGGCGGCCGGCTGGCTCTGCCCGCCGGCCCGGGCCGAGCACCTCGGCTTCGGGTCCATCCTCGGCGCCGACGGGCGGATGCTGCGCAGCCGGGCCGGTGAGTCGGTGAAGCTGGTCGGGCTGTTGGAGGAGGCGGTCGCCCGCGCCACCGAGCTGGCCCGGAGCAGGAACCCGGATCTGGATGCCGGGACCGCCGCCGCTATCGGCCGCGCGGTGGGCATCGGCGCCATCAAATACGCCGACCTGTCCGTCGACCGGACCAAGGACTACGTGCTGGACTGGGAACGGATGTTGGCGATGGACGGCAACACCGCTCCCTACCTTCAGTACGCGTACGCCCGGATCCGGTCCGTGCTGCGGCGGGCCGGGACCGCCGTGCGGCCGGACGCGCCCATCGTGGTGGCGCAGCCGGCGGAGCGGGCGCTCGCGGTCGAGCTGCTCGGCTTCGCCGCTGTGGTCGGCGAGTTGGAGCGGAGTCTCGAGTTTCATCAGCTCGCCGGTTACCTGCACCGACTCGCGACGGCGTTCAACGCGTTCTACGAGCGCTGCCCGGTGTTGCGGGCCCCGGATGAGCTGCGGGAGAGCCGGCTGCTGCTGGCCGAGTTGACCGCCCGGGTCCTGCGGCAGGGGCTGCACCTGCTGGGCATCCGCACGGTGGAGCGGATGTGACGCGCCGGACGGGTCAGCGGGCCCGCTTTGTCGCCCGCTTCCGGGGCGGCGTCAACAGGTCGGCGATCTGCGCGATCGCGGAGGGCACCAGGCGGTAGTACGCCCAGACCCCGCGCTTGTCGCGTTCGAGGAGGCCGGCCTCGGTGAGGATCCGAAGGTGATGACTCACCGTCGGCTGGGAGAGATTGAGCGCCGCGGTGAGGTCACTCACTGACGCCTCACCTTCCGGCGCGGACTGGATCAGGCTGAGCAACCGGAGTCGCGCCGGATCGGCGAAGGCCTTCAGCACCCCCGCTAGCCGCTCGGCATCGGCCCGCTTGATGGGATCGCCGGTGAGCGGCGAGATCGCAGGCATGGCAGTTTTCGCAGTTCCCACGCCTGCAATAGTGACACCAACACCATCAATAAACCGGCAGATCCGGCACCAGCCCTCCGATGGCGTCCGGATGGCGCGACGGAACCACCGAACGTGAGTCGAACGGCGACGTCCGTGGCGGCACACGGGCCGTGTGGAGCTTCGGGAAGCTCCACACGGCCCTGGGCGTCAGCGGCGGGGTTTGGGTGCGATGCGGGGCAGGACGTACGGCGGCCCTGCGAAGATCAGGTCGGACTTCAACTCCTGGTACGCCCGCTTGGGCTGGTAGTTCTCGTCGTAGATGGTGGCCAGCCCCTCCGGCGGGTCGTCGAACCAGCCAGGCACCCACGAATGGTTGTCACTGAAACCCCAGACCGTGTACGACAGGCAGCTCCGTACGGCGAGGCACGCCTTCATCAGCACGCTGAAGTTGGCGGCCGACGCCTGTAGCCGGGGGTTGATCTCCTCGGAGTTGCCCGCCTGGACGCCCTCCGTCAGCTGGCTGCGGACGTCGACCTCGGTGAACGCGGTCGCGACGCCGAGCCCGCTGAACTTCTTCAGCGCGGCGGTCACCTGGAGGGTGTCGAAGTTGCCGTACTGGGTGCCCAGGTGGCCCTGGGAGCCGACTCCGTCGATCGGGACGCCCTGAGCGCGCAGGCTCTTGGTCATGTCGTAGACGAACTGGGTCTTGTCGTCCGCCGGGTTGCCCGAGCCGAACGCCTCAATGTTGTAGTCGTTGTAGAACAGCAGGGCCTTGGAGTCGGCGGCCCGCGCCCAGCGGAACGCGTCGGCGATGTAGCCGGGCCCGAGGTTCTGAGCCCAGAAGCCCTTGTAGTGCAGGGTCGACGGGGTGTCCCACGGGTCGCTGACCGCCTCGTTGACCACGTCCCACTGCCAGATCTTGCCCTTGTAGCGGTTCACGACCGTGGTGATGTGCTTGCGCAGCAGCTCGCGCAACTCCTGCTTGCTGATGGAGCCGTCCGCGACGCCGCTGGTCAACCAGGCGGGCAGCTGGTTGTGCCAGACCAGCACGTGACCGCGCACGCTCTGCCGGTTGCGCTTGGCGAAGTCGACGAACTGGTCGGCCGGCCCCCAGTTGTAGGTGCCGCGGGTCGGCTCCAGGCTCTCCCACTTCATCACGTTCTCGGCGGTGACCGAGGCGAACTCGGAGGAGGCCAGTCTGCGGTATTGCGGGTCGCCGGCGTCGTTGAGTGCATCCATGTTCACCGCGGTGCCGACGTGCAGACCGTGGCGCAGGCCGAGGGTGCCGAGGCTCTGCGTCGTGGGGTCGTACGGTCGACTCGCGGTCGCCGGCACCGTGTTCAGCGTGGCGATGGTCGCGACGGCGACCAGGCCGACGCTCGACCACTGTCTCAACTTCATGTGCCTGCCCTTCCAGACGATCAATAGACAGATGTCGATCTAGGAGGTGAGGGTCCGGTCCTGCTCGGGTGGAGACGTGAGATGGCTGGGTGGCGCCGGTAGTTCCGGCCGGAAACCGGAAACTTGCTCGAAACGTTAAGCCGATCTATGTCTGGGCGTCAACGCTGAAAACTTCCGGAAATTCATCACATGACCTGCCCAGCGGTGAGTGGCCGGCTGGCGAAACTTTCGGCGACCGGTTCGGGTGGCGAGGTCGTTCGCGGCGCACGCCACCAAACACCGTCGACCCGGTGGCCGACGATGTCCGGTGGCGCTACCGAAGAGTGGTCAGCGCAGACCGGCGAAGAGGTCGTCCTCGGGGGTCGGCGCGCCCGTCCGGTCCCGCACCCGCAGGAAGGTCTCCACGCCCATCAGCTCGGTGAACCGCTCCTGGCCCAGTTGCAGGAAGAAGATGTTCTCGGTCTGACTGGCGTGCGTGGCCAGCGCGGCGAACTTCTGCGCGCCGTACCTGCTGGTGTCGACCCAGGTGGTGATCTCGTCGTCGGGCAGACCGAGCTGCGGCCCCGGCTCCGACTCCGCGTCCGGCTCGGCCCACTCGACGCCGAGCTCCTTCATGATCCGACCGAACTCCGCGAACGCCGTACGCGGCACAGTCGTCCAGTAGACCTTCGCCGGCACGTCCGTCTGCTCGACGGCGGCCATGGTGATCCGATGCGCCTGGATGTGGTCCGGGTGGCCGTAGAAACCGTTCTCGTCGTACGTGACGATCACGTCCGGCCGATACTGCCGGATCAGCTCCGCGAGCCGGGCCGCCGCCTCCGCCACCGGCGTGATCCAGAACGCGCCGGGCTGGTCGTTCGTCGCCCAGCCCATCATCCCCGAGTCGGCGTAGCCGAGGGTTTCCAGGTGGGTGACGTCCAACGTCGCGCAGCTGGCCTCCAGCTCGGTCTGGCGCATCGCCACCACGGCAGCCGGGTCGTGCCCCTCCTCGCCCGGCTTGACCCCACCCGGGCCGTCTCCACATCGCCCGTCGGTGCAGGTCACGAGCACAGTCGTGACCCCTTCGGCGGCATAGCGGGCAAGGACGCCACCGGTGCTCGTCGCCTCGTCGTCGGGGTGGGCGTGCACCGCCATCAGGGTCAGAGGTCGCTCAGCCATGCCATCACCCTACGGTCATCCGGCTACGGGCCCATGACCTCCAGCGGGAACATTCGCGGGAGCGGGGGCATCGTACCCAGTCCGGCATCCGTCGAGCGGTCCTTGTGTGAACGGCGCTCAGGCTCCCGGCAGGTCGCTAGATTCGGGCGTGATCGGCACAGCCGAGCAGGTCCGGAAACGGGGGGAAGTCGATGGCAAAGGCTGCTGGCGGGTTCACTGACCTGCGACAGATCGACGCGGGAGTCCTGAACGTCGGATACGTGGACGCCGGTCCGCCCGACGGGGACGCGGTGATCCTCCTGCACGGGTGGCCCTACGACATCCACAGCTTCGCCGACGTCGTACCGCTGCTCACCGCGGCCGGCAAGCGGGTCGTCGTCCCCTACCTGCGGGGCTACGGCACGACCCGGTTCCTCTCCGACGACACGATGCGAAACGGCGAACCGGCGGCCCTGGGGCTCGACCTCATCGCCCTGATGGACGCCCTGAACATCGACAGCGCGAAGCTCGCCGGGTTCGACTGGGGCGCGCGAACCGCCGACGTCGTCGCCGCGCTGTGGCCCGAACGCTGCCGAGGGCTGGTCTCGGTCAGCGGTTACCTGATCGCCAGCCAGGAATCCGGTAAGGCGCCGCTGCCGCCGAAGGCGGAGTTGGCGTGGTGGTACCAGTACTACTTCGCCACCGAGCGAGGGCGGGAGGGTTACGACAAGAACCGGCGCGCCTTCAACAAGCTGATCTGGCACACCGCGTCCCCCCAGTGGACGTTCGAGGACGCGACGTACGACCGCAGCGCGGCGTCGTTCGACAACCCCGACCACGTCGACATCGTGATTCACAACTATCGGTGGCGGATGGCCCTCGCCGACGGCGAGGCACAGTACGACGACATCGAGAAGCGCCTGGCCACACAGCCGAAGATCACCGTGCCCAGTATTTCCATGGAAGGCGACGCCAACGGCGCGCCCCACGTCGAACCCACCGTCTACGCCAAGCAGTTCACCGGCCAGTACGAACACCGGACCGTCGGCGGCGGTGTCGGGCACAACCTGCCGCAGGAGGCCCCGCAGGCTTTCGCTGATGCCGTGCTGGAGGTCTGAGCCGCTAGCGCGTCGGACGTTCCACCCGGACCGGGTCGCCGCGAACCAGCCTGTCGTGGACGCGCCACCGCGCGGTGGTGACGGCACGCCGCGCCGCCTCGTCGCCCTGCTCGATGCGGTGGCGCAGCAGGTCCAGGGCGATCCGGCGGTTGAGGCTGAACTGCCGCTCCTCGTCCACGACGACCACCAGGCCCGAGGGGCGGTGCGTCGCGCGTACCGCCGTGCTGGCCTTGTTCCGGTGCTGACCCCCCGGCCCGCCGGTGCGGCAGGCGACGAAATCGACGTCCGCCTCGCGGAACGTCGTCGGCCGAGCGTCGCGTTCGGGCGGCTGGGCGGTGACGTACCAGTTCTTCCGGCCGACGCCCGACCGGTACGGGCTGGGGGCCTGCCAGCAGAGTGTCCCGGTCCACGAGGCCGCGAACGCCTCGGCGTCGACACCGGAGATCCGGATCAGCACCGACCGGTGGGTGCCGGCGCGGTCACCCGGCACCGCCTCGACCTGCTGGATCGTCAGACCTCGGCGGACGCCCTCGTCGCGCAGCCGGTGCAGCAGGTGACTCAGTGCCCAGGCGCACTCCTGCGGCCCACGTCCGGCCGACAACAGCAGGAACGCGGTCATGAGTGGCCTCGCCGGCCGCGGTGGCCCCGCCGCTGCGAGCGTGCGGCGGACCCGAGGTCGGGCGTCTTGTAGGTGACCACGGGCGTCGTGCTGACCACCGGGGTGGCCAGCCGGTGTTCGACCAGGTCGGCGATCACCTGCTCGATGCGCTTGTACGCCGTGGGTGCCTCCTCGAAGAGCAGTTGCCGGTCACCGCACACCACCAGCGAACCCACCGGGGTACGACGGAGCTCCTCGACCGTGTGCTTGGCCCTGCCCCGCCGCAGGGCGTCGGCGCGCGACATCTTGCGGCCGGCGCCGTGGGCCACCGAATGGTTGGCCTCCGGCCCGGCGTGCGCGGCCACCAGGTAGGACGCCGTTCCCCGGGTACCGGCGATCAGGACGTCGCGCCCGTCACCCGGCGCCGCGCCCTTGCGGTGCAGGTAGACCCCGTCCCGGACCTCGACCAGGTTGTGGCACTCATCGACGATCGGCGCGGTGGGCTCGGCCCCCAACGCGTGCGCCACCCGGGCGGCCAGCACCCGGCGGTTGAGCGAACCCCAGCGCACGGCGTCGTCGTGCCTGCCCAGGTATGCGGCGGGGTCGGGGGCCGACCCGGCGCCGTGGACCTCGGTGTGCGCCCGCAGGATCCGCTCGCCCAGACCACGGGACCCGCTGTGCACGATCAGCACGAGATCGCCGGCGTCGAGCCCGAGCCGGCCCGCGTGCCGCACGTCGAGGACGGTGTCGACGCGGGCCAACTCCACGAAGTGGTTGCCCCGGCCCACCGTCCCGAGGCCGTCGAAATGGCCGGCTGGAACGTCGCCGTCGACGGCGGCCCAGGCGGGGTCGTCGGCGTCGCGTACCGGGTCGAGCGCCTGGTCGAGGTCGGGGAACCGTGCGGCGAGCCGTTCCGGTACGGCCCGCTTGAGCTTGATCGGAAACACGGCGATGCCGCAGCCGATGTCGGAGCCCACCAGGAACGGGTACAGCACTGTCGACGCCATGGCCGCGCCGATGGGGGCACCCTTGCCGGGGTGCAGGTCCGGCATCGCGGCGACGTGCCGCATGCCGTCCAGGGCGGCGACCTGCTGGCACTGTGCGAGCGCATCGGACTCGATCCAGCTCGCGGGAGAGGCGAACACCGTGACGGTGGCCGGGGCGGACGGGGGAAGGGGCTCCCGAGGGAGGTGGTGCTGGGACAAGGAGGCTCATCTCTGGCTGCCAACGTGAAAAGCGGACGGCGTCACGGCCCCCGGGAGGCATCACCGGTGGCGCGGAGCAGGGGTGGAGTCCGTCAGTACGTCATGGACGTCACTCTGGTCGAGGCGCGCCAGGCACGACAACTGATTTTTCTTCACGACGTACGCTGCCGCGATGAGCGCACCGCGTCGCATCCTGGTCTACGGGGTGTACGGCTCCGGCAAGTCCACCCTCGCGGCGCGATTGGCCGAACACCTCGGACTGCACTGGTATCCGGTGGACGACCTGCTCTGGCAACCGGGCTGGGTCGAGGTGCCGGTCGCCCAGCAACGCAGCCGGATCGAGGAGATCTGCCGACGGGACCGCTGGATCATCGACGGGGCGTACCACGGTTGGCGGGACGTCCCGATGGCCCGCGCCGATCTGGTCGTCGGCCTTGACTATCCACGGTGGCTGTCGTTCGGGCGGTTGCTCCGCCGCACCGTCCGCCGGCTGGTCACCGGCGAGGTGATCTGCAACGGCAACCGCGAGTCGCTGAGCAGTGTGCTGTCCCCGGACTCGATCCTGGTGTGGCACGTCACCGCGTTCGGCCGCGCCCGACGGCGGATGCGGGCCTGGCAGGCCGACCCGTCCGCGCCGCCCGTGGTGTTACTGCGCTCCCCGGCGGAGATGGAGGTCTGGCTGGCCGCGCTGCCCCGCCTTTGACGCACCGACCTCCGTCCTACGCCTCGGCGACCCCGACCACAGATCCTGCTCTACCTGTCCCACGAGTGGGAAGGCGAGGTCATGCGCGAGCTGGGGATTGTCGACTGACCGTCCATGGCGGACGCGTCGGGGGGGCCCCCCCCCGGGGGGGGGGGGGCCCCCCCCGGGGGGGGGGGGGGCCCCACGACGTGACGTGGCCCGGCCGGGATCACACCGGCCGGGCCACCGATCAGGATTCCAGGCGTCGACGCCTGGCCAGGAAGAACGCGACAGCGCCCAGCACGACCATCACACTTCCGATACCGGTCATGGTCGGGACCGCATCGCCGCCGGTGACCGGCAGGATGGGGTGCTTGCCGCCGCCACCAGGTCGACCGGGAGGTCCGGGGGGTCCGGACGGACCAGGTGCGCCGGGGCTACCGGGCGCTCCGGGACTACCGGGCGCTCCGGGACTACCGGGTGCGCCAGGTGCTCCCGGGCTGCCAGGTGCTCCGGGGCTGCCAGGTGCTCCGGGGCTGCCGGGTGCTCCCGGGCTGCCGGGTGCTCCGGGACTGCCGGGTGCTCCGGGGCTGCCAGGTGCTCCCGGGCTGCCGGGCGGACCGGACGGGCCGGGCGGACCGGTGGGCCCGGGTGGGCCGGTCGGTCCGGGCGGGCCCGTCGGCCCGGCGCAGATCGGTGCGGTGATGACGTTGGTGTCGAGTGTGACGGCGGCGGTGCGCGCCAGCGCGCGGCCCTGCAGGGTCGCGCCAGTGGCCATCGTGATCGCGGCCTGAGCCATGATGGTGCCCACGAACGTGGTGCCCGTGCCGATCGTCGCCGAGCTGCCGATCTTCCAGAACACGTTGCAGGCCGACGCCCCGTTGATCAGGACGACGCTGCTGTTCGACGCCGTCGTCAGCGAGGAGTCGACCTGGAAGATGAACACGGCCGCCGGGTCGCCCTGGCCGTTGAGCGTCAACGGTCCGGTCAGTTGGGCCGCCCCGATCCGGTAGACCCCGGCGTTGAGCGTGTTGCCGCCGAGTTCCGCCGGAAGGTTGGTGAACGGGGTTCGGCCGGCGGCGTCGTTGAAGGCGATGGTCAGATCGCTCTGGGCCTGGAGCGCGACAGCGTCGCCGAGGTGCACCTCGCCGCCGATGGTTGCCGTTCCGAAGCCGGACGCGGTGTTTCCGGGGAACCGCCCGAGACTCTGGGCCAGGAAGCTGGGGCCGGTGTTTGTGGGCTCCGCTCCGGCCAGGACGGAGAAGTCAGCCGCCGTTCCGAGATTGACCGGTGCGTCCGCGGCGTTGGCGGCGGTCGAGCTGAAGAGCAGCAGGCTGGCTGCCACAGTGGCGGCTGCGCCAGCCGCGAGTGACGGCAGGACCACTCGCCGCCGTAGCCAATTCTTAGGTTTAGCTGTCACAGAACACCCTCCGTGGGTACTACTCGCAGGAGACGTCAGCGAGTGGCGTCCTGCGTGATACGGCCTGTATGGCGCCGATAAGCGCGCTGACCACCACATCACGTCCGGTGTTCAAATGAGGGCAAAACGGGACAATGGCCAAGTCGTAACTATCTGAATTGGATCGACCTTCGCGTTCGCGTTCTATCGCTGAACGGCCGGGATCGGCCTGATCGCGCGGCCGAGGGCGCAGGGGGAGGACGGGCTGTTGCTGGTGGCCGGAAAACGGAACCTGCGCAGCTGCTGCACCTCGAAGCCGGCCGCGCCGATGGCGGCGACGGTGTCACGGTTGGTGTGGCAGCCGGCGAACAGCTTCGGCCACAGTGTGGCGTCGAGGAGTCGCTGGGCGCGGTGCAGACCACCGGCCCCTTCGGCGGCGACGTGCTCGAAGAACCGCACCTCGCCTCCGGGGCGCAGCACCCGGCTGATCTCGGCCAACGCGCTCGCCTGATCGGGCACCGTACACAACACCAACGCGACCACCGCCGCGTCGAACTCGCCGTCCCCGGCGGGCAGCGCCTCGGCCAGACCGTCGACGACAGTCACCGGAACCGGCGCGGTCGACGCGGCGCGCTCGGCGGCGGCACGCAGACGCCGCTCCGGTTCGACCGCGTGGACCTGGGTCACCCCCGGCGGGTAGTGGGCGAACATCAGCCCGTTGCCCGCACCGATCTCGATCACCCGGCCGGACAGGCCGGCGACCAGCTCCCGCCGGAACGCCGCAGTGCCGGCGCGGTCCATGGCGACGCTGAGTCGCTCGTAGACCCGGGCGAACACCGGGTGGGACACCGTGGCCACGTCGACCTCCTGATCTCCGTCGAACTGTTCTCCGGCGATTGTCCTGCATCCGTGCACGCTTTCCGTCTTACTGGTTGGCAGCACGATCCAATCCAGTGCAGACAGGACGTGGTACGACCATGAAGATCGTCGTCATCGGTGGCAGCAGCCTCATCGGTTCCAAGCTCGTGGAGCGCCTCGGCGCACAGGGCCACGAGGCGGTGCCGGCATCGCCGAAGACGGGCGTCAACACCCTGACCGGCGAAGGGGTGGCCGAGGCGCTCACCGGCGCCGAGGTCGTCGTCGACGTGTCGAACTCGCCGTCGTTCGAGGACGCCGCCGTACTGGAATTCTTCGAGACCTCGACCCGGACGCTCCTCGCCGCCGCGTCCGGCGCCGGGGTGAACCACTACGTGGCGCTCTCCATAGTGGGATGCGACCGGATCCCGGACAGCGGTTACATGCGCGCGAAGGTTGCCCAGGAGAAGCTCATCGTCGCGTCCGGCCTTCCGTACTCGGTGGTGCACGCCACCCAGTTCTTCGAGTTCCTCAAGGGCATCATCGACACCGCCACGGACGGCGACACCGTGCACCTCGCGCCGGTGCTCATTCAGCCGATGGCCGCGGACGACGTCGCGGCCGCGGTCGCCGAGGTCGCGCTCGGCGCGCCGACGAACTCCGTGGTCGAGGTCGCCGGCCCGGAGCAGTTCCGCCTCGACGAGCTGGGCCGAACCCTCCTCGCCGACCAGCAGGACCGTCGTTCGGTGGTGGCCGACCCCGACGCCCGGTACTTCGGCGCCAAGCTGGGCGAAGGATCGCTCGTCCCGGCCGGCGGTGCCCGCCTCGCCGGCACCGCTCTGGACGACTGGCGTACGCGGGCGGGCCGGGGAGACTGAGCCGGCCCGCCCGGCCCGCTACCCCGGCGTCCCGGGCGGGCCGGCCCGCCCACCGAGGCGCCGCACCAACTCCCGTACCGCCTCGATGAACGGCTCGTCGGACTCGCCCGGCCAGTGTCCGTGGATGGGTGGGGCGACGCTGTCTCCGGGGGGCGCCACCACGTCGAGGGGATCACGCTGCCGGCGATCCACCCTGGTAGCCGGGTCGTCGGTGGTGGCCGCCGCGGGTGAGGTACGCGGGGAGAAGATCCAGCCGCCGATCGGGTCGGTGTCGCGCCACAGGTTCACCCAGCGCCAACCCACCCGGCGGCCGATCTCGTGCAGTGCTGTGTCGTCGACGTAGGCGGGAAAGAGCCGTGCGTAGAGGCGGCGCAGCGGTGATCCGTGGGTGAGCAGGGCGACCCGGTCGCCGATCTGCGGCGGCAGTTGGAGCACCGTGGCGGCGAGCAGGACCGAGCCGTGGCTGTGCCCGGTGAGCAGCACCGCGTCGCCGCGTTCGACGAGGTAGGTGATCCGGCGGGCCAGTTCCGGCACGGCCCGCTCCGAGTAGCAGGGCGGTGAGAACGGGTGGGCGGCCCGGGGCCAGAAGGTGCCAAGGTCCCAGAGCACACCGATGTACCTGCGGTACGGCTCGGTCCGGTACGCGAAGATGCCCCCGATGATCAGCCCGAGAATGATCGCCGCGATCACCCAGCTGCCGAACGCGATACCGAACGTGACCACGTCGGCCGGCAGCCCCAGGGTCTGTTCGATGACGTCGCCCGGGAACTGCCCCAGAAGACCGACGGTGGTGGTGGCGGTGGCGAGCCCGGCGAGACAGCCGTAGAGCACGGCCAGCGGCACCAGCTTCTCGGTGAAACGAGCCCGGGCTATCGCGTCTCGGACCTGCCGCAGTCGGCGCCCTGCCTCGGCCGGCGGGTCCGGGAAGTCGCGTGCGACTATCGCCGCCCCGGCCCGGCGTCGACCCCGGCGGGAGATCAGGACGACGAGGCCAGCGACGATCACCGTGACCAGCAGGGCGCGGAAGAAGCCGAAGATGGCCCAGGTGTAGGCCCGGGGCGGACCGGAGGCGATGCCCTCGCCGGTCGACACGTCGCGGTCCAGGTAGTCCGCCACCCGGTAGACCAGTTCGGCGGAGTACGCCACCGCCATGCTGATTCCGGTGGCCGCGACCACGAGAGCACCCAGACCGAACAGCGGGGTGGCGCCGTGCTCCCGGCGCCAGTGCCAGAGCAGCACCACGCCCAGGGCGACCAACAGCGTCGTCTGGGACACGAACAGACCGGCCAGGGTCGGGTCGTAGCCGGGGAGCGCCTGCTCCTCCGGCCAGGGTTGCGGACTGGTCAGCACATGCGCCACGACGGCGACGGTCAGGAGGATGGCAGCGGTCCGGAGGGTACGGGTGACCCGGTCGAGCCGCTTGTCGCCGGGGGCCCTGTCCATCAGCGGCGGTGTGCAGAGCAGCGCCACGCAGCCGGTCATGATCACCCCCGTGGCCGCCGTGAGCGCGATCGTGGCCGCCGAACCGCCACTCGCGGCGCGGGCCAGGAGCAGGGCGAGGTCCAGCGTCGCGAAGGCCGCCGTGACGTGGATGGCGCGCAACCGGCCCACCAGCGGCTCGGCGTCCCACTGACCGACAGTGCCGAGGCGGGACGCGGAGATGCTCTGATCGGGTTCGCGAAACGCTTCGAACGTCCGGCCCGGCCGGCAACTTACCCGCCAGATGAGGCCGATCGCGGCGGCCGGGACGAGCGCGAGCACCGCCAGCCGCAGTCCGACCGGCCGTCCACCCAACCAGGACAACCAACTGCGTCCGGCCAGACAGTCGGGGGAGGCCAGGCATTTCCAGCCGACGAGATCCAGGGCGACGCCGACGATGGCGAGCACGTACAGCACGGTGAGCGTGAGCGCCAGCACCCGGCAGAGGGACTTGACCACCGCTTCGGAACCGGGGTTCGCCGGGCGCATCCAGATCGCGACGTTGACCAGCATGAAGGGGAGCAGGAAGACCACCGCCAGGGTGCGGGCCACCGTCCCGGAGGGCAGGTCACCCCAGCGGTACGCCTCCCGCGTCACCCCGTGTGCCCCGGTGCTCTCCGAGTACCGGGGGCGGGGCCGGTAGAACCCGCCACTGCGGTCACCGGCGACCTGCGCGGTCTGTTGCAGGTCCAGCACCTGCGCGGCGCTCGCGCCGGAGACTCCGTGGACCCGCAGCTCCACGACGTCACCGGAGCTGTCCGGCCCACTCAACCGCGTTGATCCATCCGACGTCCCCCCGAGCGTCTCGCAGCCCTTGTCCGTGATCCGGCGCCGATGCCACGCGCCGGGTCGCCGGTAACGGCAGAGCCGCGTCTACCCGCTCCGGCCGCCGCCAATCTCCGCCGGCGGGGTGCTACCGCCCCGGCAGGGCCCGACCGGCGGTCACCGTCTGCTCCGGTACGTCGGTCCGGGCCGACTTTGCCAACTCGGTGCGGTAGGCGCGCGGCGAGAGGCCGGTGGTGCGCTTGAAGGCCACGCTCAGCGCGCTCTCCGAGCCGTACCCGACGGCCTGGGCGATGGTGGCGACGGTGTCGGAGCTGCGCCGGATGCGGTCGGCCGCGAGCTCTATCCGCCACCCGGTCAGGTACTCCAGCGGGCCCGCCCCGACGATCTTCTTGAAGCGGGCCGCCAGCGTCGACCGGGAGACGGTCGCCGCCCGGGCGACCTCGTCCACCGTCCACGGGTGCGCGGGCCGCTCGTGCATCGCGCGCAGCGCGGGAGCGACCACCGGGTCGGTGAGACCGGCCAGCCACCCGGAGCCGGGCCGCTCGTCACGGGCCAGGTGCAGCCGAAGGATCCGGATCAGCAGGACGAGCGCCAGATGCTCGGCGACGAGGTGGGAGCCGAGTCGCGTCGATCGCAGTTCCGCGTCGATCTCGCCGAGGGCCCACTGGACGGTCCCGGCCTCCGGGGTGTCGGCGGGCACGTGGATGACCGGTGGAAGGTTGTCCAGCAGAAGGCTGCGTGCCCGCCCACCAAGGGTGAAAGCGCCGCCGATGAGGAACACGTCGTCGCCGTCGCCGGCGTGCGCCACACCGTCGGTAGCGGCGGCGAAGATGGGGTACGCGGGCTGGACCGGCACCTCGGGATCGCTGAAGAGGGTGTAGGCCGCCGGTCGGGTCAGCAGGAAGCAGTCGCCCGCACCGATGTCGATGGGCTCGGCGTGGCCGTCGACCCGCAGCCAACATCGTCCCCGCCGGACGGCGTTGAACTTGACCCCGGCCGGCGGGTCGAAACCGACTGCCCAGCGTCCGCCTCCGACCAGACCGGCGGAGACGTGGCTCGTCGCGCCGAGCAGGGCCAGGACATCCTCCAGCGGATCCATCCCCACCTCTTCTGGACGCTCACGAAAGTATGAAGGACTCTAGACTATAGGCAGTCCGACCCGCGCGTTCGTAGCCTGGGTTTCATGACAGCGAATCCACGCCTCACCACCCCGTTCACCGCCCGCACCACGGCCGCCGAGGTCCTCCACGGTTTCGACCTCACCGGACGGCGGATGATCGTCACCGGGGGCGCGTCCGGCATCGGTGTGGAGACGGTGCGCGCGTTGGCCGGGGCCGGCGCCGAGGTCACCATCGCGACCCGGAATCCTCGGGCGGCCGACCGGCTCGCCGAGGAGTTCGCCACCGATGCCACGGTGGGCACGGTCCGGTCGTCCGCCCTCGACCTTTCCGACCTGGCGTCGGTCGACGCCTTCGTCGCGGCCTGGCAGGGCCCACTCGACGTGCTGGTGGCCAACGCCGGAATCATGGCGATCCCGACCCGCCAGCTGACCGCCGTGGGCTGGGAACTCCAGCTCGCGACGAACCACCTCGGCCACTTCGCGCTGGCCCTGGGGCTGCACGACAGTCTGCGGGCCGCCGAGGCGGCACGGGTCGTGATGGTCAGCTCCGGTGCGCACCTTGCCGCGCCGTTCGACTTCGACGACCCGCAGTTCGAGCAGCGCCCGTACGACCCGTGGTCGGCCTACGGTCAGTCGAAGACCGCCGAGGTCCTGCTCGCGGTGGGAATCACCCGCCAGTGGGCGAGGGACGGGATCACCGCGAACGCCCTCAACCCCGGTTACATCTTCACCAACCTCCAGCGCCACATCGACGACGACACGATGCGGGCGATGGGCGCGATGGACGAGGCGGGCAACCTCATCGAGGCGGAGTACTACAAGAAGCCCGACCAGGGCGCGTCGACCACGGTCCTGCTCGCCGGCTCACCCCTGCTCGACGGGGTCGGCGGTCGGTACTTCGACGACAACCAGGAGGCCGAGGTCATCCCCGGGGGTCCCGACGCCACCGGCGGAGTCGCCGCCCACGCGTTGGACCCGACCGCGGCCGACCGGCTCTGGGCGTACGCCGAGGAGACGCTCACCTCGCGCTGAGGACGGCCGGGCCGTGCCGGGCGAGGATTGAGCCGGTCGTGGCGGGGTAGGTGCCGCCATGGTCGCTGCCGGTCGGCGCGGAGCGGACGCGGGCCCCTCGACCGTCGTCCGGCTCCTGGACCGCGTGGTGGCCGCCTTACGC
The DNA here is from genome assembly GCF_044456785.1 of Micromonospora sp. NPDC050795. NCBI lineage: Bacteria > Bacillati > Actinomycetota > Actinomycetes > Micromonosporales > Micromonosporaceae > Micromonospora > Micromonospora sp. NPDC050795. The sequence continues at coordinate 123,760 of NZ_JBITGE010000009.1, forward strand.
GAGCGGGTACGGCGGGTACGGACCATCGGCGGCCTCGCCCTGCAGGCCGGCCTGGCCGCCGGACTGTCCTGGTTCGTGGCGCATTCGCTGCTGCAGGTGTCGCAGCCGGTCTTCGCGCCGATCTCCGCGGTCTCGACGCTCGCCGCGTCTGTCGGCCAGCGTCTGCGTCGCACCGTCGAGCTGATCATCGGGGTCACCGTCGGCGTGCTGATCGGCGACCTGCTCCTTGTGGTGATCGGCACCGGATGGTGGCAGCTCGCCCTGATCGTCGTGCTGGCGATCGTCGTCGCGCTCTTCCTCGCGGGTAGCGCGGCGGTGGTGATCCAGGCGGGGGCGACGGCGGTGCTCATCGCCACGCTCAGCCCGGCCGTCCGGGATCTGGAGATCCCCCGTTTCGTGGACGCGCTCGTCGGGGGAGGGGTGGCGCTGCTGGTCACCGCCGTGTTGCTACCGCTGAACCCGTTGCGGGTGCTCAACCGGGCCGCGCGCCCGGCGTTGGACCTCCTGGCGACCCAGCTCGACGCCACCGCCGAGGCGCTGACCGAGCGGGATGCCGCTCGGGCCCGTACCGCCCGGGGTGAGCTGCGGCAGAGCGCGGGCCGGTTGAAGGCGTTCGTCGAGGCGACCCAGGGCGCCCGGGAGGCGAGCACCCTGTCGCCGGTGTACTGGCATCAGCGGCGCGGGCCGGTGGGCCGCTACGCGCAGGCGGCGGAGCCGATCGACCGGGCGATGCGCAACAGCGGCACCCTGATCCGACGGTCGGTGACGCTCATCGAGGACGGCGAACCGGTACCGGAGTCGTTGCCGACGGCGGTGGCGGATCTCGCCGAGGCGGTCCGCCTGTTGAAGCGGCAGTTCGCCGCCGGCGCCGAGCCGAACCGGGCCCGCGAGCAGGCGCTGCGGGCGGTCCGGACGGCCGGGCACGCCTATCGGGACGGTGTCGGCTTCTCCGGCGCGGTGGTGGTGGCGCAGGTCCGGACGACCGTCAGTGACCTCCTGGTCGCCTCCGGATTGAGCCAGGAGGACGCGAATCACCTGGTCCGGAGGCTTTTCGGCGACCTCTGAGACGTGACTGACCCCCGGCGGGGCCAGGTGGTGGCATCTTGCTGAGCCACGACTGTTGCACCCTGAGCCAAAGTGGTGCCATTATGGTGCCATGGAGCTGAGGTCATACGTCGAGAACCTACGTAACGAGTTCGCCGTGGCCGCCGAGGGCGTGGACCCGGAGGCCCGGGCGTTGGCCGAACGACTCTTCGCGCAGTTGGAAGCGGCCACCCGTCTCACGCTGCTCGAAGCGCTGTCCGACGCGGCCGACGAGATCACCCGCGATCTCGCACCGGGCTCGGTGCACGTTCGGCTGCGCGGGCGCGAGCCCGACTTCGTCGTGACGCCGGCCAGCCCGCCGGGCGAGGTGGCGAGCGAGCCCAGTGGCCCGCCGCCGCTGTCGGTGCCGGTGTCCGCGCCCGAGGGTGACGAGGGCGGCACCTCACGGATCAACCTGCGGCTGCCCGACCACCTGAAGGCCAGCGTCGAGGAGGCCGCCGGGCGCGCCGGGCTCTCCGTCAACGCCTGGTTGGTGCGCGCCGTCGCCGGTGCCGTCGGTGGGGGCGAGGCGGAGCGTCGTCCGCCCCGCCGTCCGGAGCCGCGCTCCGGCCAGCACTTCACCGGCTGGGCCCGCTAACCCCCCTCGTACCCCACCTCATCACGCCGCTGACCAGCGGCGACCTTCGCCGACCACCTTTCGGGAGACCACCATGCCTGTTTTCGACACGCCAGAAGCGATTTTCGCCCGGATCGAGATCCCGGTCGGGGACGTGTGGATCGCGGCCAGCGACCGCACCGACACGGTGGTGACCGTGCGGCCCCGCGACCCGTCGAGCAAGGCCGACCTGAGTGCCGCGGAGCAGACCACTGTCGAGTACGCCGCCGGACAGCTGGTGGTCAGGGTGCCGAAGAGCTGGCGCCGCTACGGGTTCGGTGCCGGGCCGTCGGTCGACGTCCTGATCGAGCTGCCGACCGGATCGGGCGTACTGGCCGAGTCGTCGTGGGCGGCGTTCCGCTGCGAGGGTCGGCTCGGTGAGTGCCGCATCAAGACCGGTGGCAACATCCGGCTCGACGAGACCGGGCCGCTGGACATCGACTCCAGCCACGGCGAGGTCGCGGCCGAGCGAGTCCTCGGCTCCGCCCGGGTGAAGGTGTCGTCCGGCAAGGTGCGTCTCGGAGTCGTCGACGGCAGCGCCGAGATCAAGAACTCCTCCGGTGACTGCTGGATCGGTAGCGGTGGCGGCGCTGTCCGGATCAACACGGCCTACGGCGACGTCACAGTGGACACCGCACTGGCCTCGGTGACGGCCCGTACCGCCTACGGCAACCTCCGGCTGGGCGAGGTCGTCCGGGGAGCTGTCGAGTTGCAGACCTCCTACGGCGCCATCGAGGTCGGCATCCGTCGCGGGACGGCCGCCTGGCTGGACGTCAGTTCCAAGCACGGCCGTGTGCACAACGCGCTGGAGTCGACCGACAGCCCGGCGCAGACCGACGAGACGGTCGAGGTCCGGGCGAACACCTCCTTCGGCGACATCATGATCCGCCGCGCCTGACCCACCGCCCCGCCGACCACAGAAGAGGAGACCATGACCAGTTCCATGAACCCCGCGATCGTCGCCACCGACCTGCGCAAGTCCTACGGTGACAAGGTCGTCCTGGACGGCATCGACCTGATGATCACCGAGGGCACCATCTTCGCGTTGCTCGGTCCGAACGGCGCCGGCAAGACCACCACCGTGCAGATCCTCTCCACCCTGATCGACGCCGACGGCGGTAACGCCCGTGTCTTCGGCCACGACCTGACCCGGAAACCCGACGCGGTACGCGCGCTGATCGGCGTCACCGGCCAGTTCTCCGCCGTCGACAACCTGCTCACCGGTCGGGAGAACCTGACCCTGATGGCCGACCTGTGCCACCTGGACCGGGCCGCCGGTCGGCGCCGGATCGCCGACCTCCTCGACCAGTTCGACCTGACCGAGGCGGCGGGCAAGCCGGCGTCCACGTACTCCGGCGGCATGCGCCGCCGGCTCGACCTCGCGATGACCCTGGTCGGCGAGCCCCGCGTCATCTTCCTCGACGAGCCGACCACCGGCCTCGACCCACGTAGCCGCCGGGCCATGTGGCACATCATCCGCGCACTCGCCGCCGAGGGCGTGACCATCCTGCTCACCACGCAGTACCTGGAGGAGGCCGACCAGCTCGCCGACCGGGTGGCGTTCCTCGACCACGGCCGGCTGATCGCCGAGGGCACGCCGCGCGAGCTCAAGCGGCTCATCCCGGGTGGCCACGTCGTGTTGCAGTTCGCCGACCAGGAGGGGCTCGACTCGGCGGCCCGGACGTTCGAGGCCGCCACCCGCGACGACGCGGCGCTCACCCTCCAGGTGCCGAGTGACGGAGGGGTCGGGTCGCTGCGATCCCTGCTCGATCAGCTCGACCACGCCTCGATCAGCGTGGCGGGGCTCTCCGTGCACACCCCCGACCTCGACGACGTCTTCCTCACCCTCACCGGGCAGCCCGACACCCGGTCCAGCCGACCCGACAACGAAAGGGCTCCTGCGCGATGAGCACCCTCTCCCTCGCCGTCCGCGACTCGAGCACCATGCTGCGGCGAAACCTGCTGCACATGCGGCGGTACCCGTCGATGACGTTCCTGCTCATCGGCATCCCGATCATCATCCTGCTGCTCTTCGTCTACGTCTTCGGCGGCACGCTCGGCGCCGGTCTCGGCCCGTCCGGCGGCCGCTCCCAGTACGCCAACTACGTCACCCCCGGCATCCTGCTCATCACAGTGGTCAGCGCCGCGCAGGGCACCGCCATCTCGGTCGCGATGGACATGACCGAGGGGATCATCGCCCGGTTCCGCACGATGTCGATCGTCCGACCGTCAGTCCTGACGGGTCACGTACTGGGCAGCCTGGTGCAGACCATGCTCAGCCTCGCGGCCGTCACCGTCGTGGCGCTGCTGGTCGGGTTCCGGCCCAACGCCAACGCGGTCGAGTGGCTCGCGGCGGTCGGCGTACTCGCCATGATCACCTTTGCGCTGACCTGGCTGTCCGTCGCCCTCGGCCTGGTCAGTGACAGTGTCGAGACGGCGAGCAACCTGCCCATGCCGCTGATCCTCCTGCCGTTCCTCGGCAGCGGGTTCGTCCCCACCGACTCCATGCCGACCGCCGTGCGGCTGTTCGCGGACTACCAGCCCTTCACGCCCGTCATGGAGACCCTTCGCGGCCTGCTCCTGGGCACCGGGATCGGCGCCAACGGGATCATCGCGGTCGTCTGGTGCGCCGTCATCACGGTGGGTAGCTTCCTGTGGGCCAAGTCCCTGTACAACCGCAACCGGACGGCCTGATCCGACCGGCACGTCCCGGTAGCACCGCAGCGGAGAGCCGGCGGCTCGGCCCACAGGGGTCGGACCGCCGGCTCGTGGCGTCGCGCGACCGGCGGCGCGAGTGCGGGGTCGGGCGGCGGGTCGGCGGCGCGAGTGCGTGCTCGACCCGGCAACCGGAAGCACCCCGCCTCGCCTCGCCCCTGCCACCCAGCCCCGCCCCGCCCCGCCTCGCCTCTGCCACCCAGCCTCGCCCCGCCTCGCCCCTGCCGCCCCGCCGCAGACTGCCTGCCGCCGTTGGCCGTCAGGCTCAACGGCTAGCCAGGGACGGGGCGCTGGAACCACATCCGCCAACGAGCGTGATGTCTGTGAGTCATCACGATGACTCACAGACATCACGCTCATCGAAGTGAGGCCCTCCAGGTCACGCGCTCGGCGTTTCGGGGAGCGCGGATCGCGCCGCAAGTGGCCGACCTGCCGCAGCGGGATCGCGGGCATCTCGCCCGTGGGCCACCATGCCGGGATGTCATCGACTCGCCTTGTCGCCCTGCTCGGTGCTGCCGCGCGGCACCAGCGACAGCTGCGCGACCTGAGCCAGCGTCAGTTGGCCACGTTGGCCGCGCGGTGGCCGCGTTGGCCGCGCGGTGGCCGCGGTGGCCGCGGTGGCCGCGGTGGCCGCGGTGGCCGCGCGGTGGCCGCGGTGGCCGCGTTGGTCGCGGTGGTCGCGTTGGCCGCGGTGGCCGAGGTCGACCAGGCCGCGGTGGCCCGGTTCGAACGCGGTCGATCACTCCGCCCGCGACCTCCGACGTGACAGAGCCCGAGCGGAGCTTCGCCTCCGGGTCGCCCGACGCGCCGTCGGGCGCGCGCGGGGCGACCGGGTGGCGCGGGCACACCAAGACGTTGAATGTTATCGATAACACCGGGCGCTCGCCCGGCTTCGCGTCGGGTGGTTCGCCCGCCGGGGCGCTCAGCCAAGAGCCCGCATGGTCATCGATGGCTGTGGAGCGGATCCGAGCACGCGACCGTGACGCCTCGGGAATGTTATCGCTGCCATCATCTCCGGGGGAGAAGTGGCCGCTATCGGACGGCGATGTCGCAATGTGCGGCGGACCAGACCTGTCACGTCGCCTGTTGGCGGCTCTCCGGGCGGCGCTCGTACCGGGCTCGGGCCCCAATCGTCAGATGGATGCCGCAGTTGAGGGCGAAATGGTGGTTCTGCGGCGGTTCGCTATCTACCTCCCGAGTCGGCCCGCCTTTCGCGTTCCGTTACGGAGCTGTTGCGGGTAGATGTCTTGACGAGGCTGGATGTGAGCGTTAACACTATCCCCGTTAACGGTGGAGGTGAACATGAACCGTGTGGACGGAGCTGACGACCGCTACGTCGTCGGTGTCGACTATGGCACCCTGTCCGGGCGAGCTCTGGTGGTCCGTGTCGGCGATGGTGCCGAGTTGGGGACCGCGGTGCACGAGTACGGCGATGGCGTGATCAGTACCGCCCTCCCGGGAGGCCGAACGCTGCCCCCGGACTGGGCCCTGCAGAACCCGCAGGACTACCGCGACGTGCTGAGGTACGCCGTCCCGGCGGCACTGTCCGCCGCGGGGGTGGATCCGGCGGCGGTGGTCGGCATCGGCATCGACTTCACCGCCTGCACCGTGCTGCCGACGCTCGCCGACGGCACCCCGCTCTGCGAGACGCCCGAGCTGCGCGACCGACCGCACGCCTGGGTGAAGCTGTGGAAGCACCACGCCGCGCAGCCGCACGCCGACCGGATCAACGCGCTCGCCCACGAACGGGCCGAGCCGTGGATCGGCCGGTACGGCGGCAAGATCTCCGCCGAGTGGCAGTACGCCAAGGGCCTGCAGCTCCTGGAGGAGGACCCGGAGGTCTACGACCGGGCCGAGCGCTTCATCGAGGCCGCCGACTGGATCGTCTGGCAGCTCTGTGGCACCGAGACCCGCAACGTCTGCACGGCCGGCTACAAGGGCATCCTGCAGGACGGTCACTACCCCTCCGAGGGCTTCCTGACCGCTCTCAACCCCAACTTCGGCGACTTCGTGGCCAAGCTGGACGGCCCGTTGCTGCCCCTCGGGGCCCGGGCCGGCGCGCTCACCGCCCAGGCCGCCGCCTGGACCGGCCTGCCGGAGGGAATCGCGGTGGCCGTCGGCAACGTCGACGCGCACGTCACCGCGGCGTCCGCGCAGGCGGTGCAGCCCGGTCGGCTGGTCGCCATCATGGGCACCTCGACCTGTCACGTCGTCAACGGCGCGGAGGTCGCCGAGGTGGCCGGCATGTGCGGTGTGGTTGATGGTGGCATCAGCCCCGGCGCGTGGGGTTACGAGGCCGGGCAGAGCGGTGTCGGCGACATCTTCGGCTGGTTCGTCGAGCACGCCGCCCCGGCCGGGGTCGACTCACACGTTCGCCTCACCGAGTTGGCCGCGAGTCAGCCCGTCGGCGCGCACGGCCTGATCGCGTTGGACTGGTGGAACGGCAACCGTTCCCTTCTGGTCAACCACGACCTCAGCGGGATGATCGTCGGCATGACCCTGGCCACCCGGCCGGCGGACATCTACCGGGCCCTGCTGGAGTCCACCGCGTACGGCACCCGGATGATCATCGAAGCGTTCGTCGACGCCGGGGTCCCGGTGAACGACCTGGTGATCGCCGGTGGTCTGACCAACAACGCGCTGCTGATGCAGATCTACGCCGACGTGACCAGGCGACCGCTGAACATCATCGCCTCGGCGCAGGGGCCGGCGCTGGGCTCGGCGATCCACGCCGCCGTCGCCGCCGGTGAGTTCCCCTCGATCCACGAGGCGTCGCAGGCCATGGGTCGGGTGCACGAGGCCGTCTACCGTCCGGACCCCGAGCGGGCCCGCGCCTACGACGCCCTCTACGCCGAGTACCGGACGCTGCACGACCACTTCGGTCGTGGCGGCAACGACGTCATGCTCCGCCTGCGGGCGATCCGCAACGCGGCGGTCGAGACCGCCGCGACCACCCACGATGCCCCGTTGGAGGTGGTGGCGTGAACGCCGAGGTGACCCGACAGATCGCCGAGCTGCGCGAGACCGTGGCCCGCCTGCACGCCGAGCTGACCCGGTACAACCTGGTCGCCTGGACGTCCGGCAACGTCTCCGCGCGGGTCCCCGGCCAGGACCTGATGGTGATCAAGCCGAGTGGGGTGAGCTACGACGACCTCACCGCGGCCACGATGGTGGTGTGCGACCTCGACGGCGTTCTCGTCGAGGGCGACTTCGCCCCGTCCAGCGACACGGCCGCCCACGCCTACGTCTACCGGGCCATGCCCGAGGTCGGTGGGGTCGTGCACACGCACAGCTCGTACGCGACCGCCTGGGCCGCGTGTGGGGAGTCGATCCCCTGCCACCTCACCGCGCAGGCCGACGAGTTCGGTGGGGAGATCCCGATCGGCCCGTTCGCGCTGATCGGCGGTGACGACATCGGCAAGGGCATCGTCGCCACGCTCGCCGGGCACCGCTCGCCGGCGGTGCTGATGCGCAACCACGGCGTGTTCACCATCGGCCGCGACGCCCGCGCGGCGGTCAAGGCAGCGGTCATGTGCGAGGACGTGGCGCGTACCGCGCACCTGGCCCACACCCTCGGGCAGCCGGTCCCGATGGCGCAGGCCGACATCGACTCGCTCTACGACCGCTACCAGAACGTCTACGGCCAACAACCAGTCGCACCGGCGGGTTCCTGACCCTGCACCGAAGACCCGGGACCCGTCGGTCTGCACCACGACGCACCAGCACGCACCACCCGCGTACGCCGCTTCTCGCACCTCGGCGGTTGGCGCGGTTACCCACCACATCCAGCCAAGGAGATTCGATGGGAAAGATGCGAACGCAGTCCGTTCGGTGGCGCGCTGCCGCGGTCCTCGCCAGCGTGCTGCTGGTCGGCGGCGTGGCGGCCTGTGGCAACAGTGACACCGGCGGTGGCGGCGGCACCAAGGACGACGGCAAGATCACGATGGGCTTCTCCCAGGTCGGTGCGGAGAGCGGGTGGCGTACCGCGAACACCATCTCGATCAAGGAGGCCGCCACGGCGGCCGGCATCGAGCTGAAGTTCGACGACGCGCAGCAGAAGCAGGAAAACCAGATCAAGGCGATCCGCAACTACATCCAGCAGAAGGTCGACGTGATCGCCTTCTCGCCGGTGGTGGAGTCCGGGTGGGACACCGTGCTCAAGGAGGCCAAGGACGCCGGCATCCCGGTCATCCTGACCGACCGCTCGGTGGACTCGGCCGACAAGTCGCTCTACAAGACCTTCCTCGGCTCGGACTTCGTCAAGGAGGGCCGGCTCGCGGGCGAGTGGCTGGTCGAGCAGAAGAAGACCGCCTCCGGTCCGGTGAACATCGTCGAGCTGCAGGGCAGCACGGGCGCGGCGCCGGCGAACGACCGCAAGAAGGGCTTCGGTGAGGCGATCGCCGCCAACCCGAACCTGAAGGTCATCGCCTCTCAGACGGGTGACTTCACCCGGGCCGGCGGCAAGCAGGTCATGGAGCAGTTCCTCAAGGCCAACAAGCAGATCGACGTGTTGTTCGCGCACAACGACGACATGGGTCTGGGCGCGCTCGAGGCGATCACCGCCGCTGGCAAGGTGCCGGGCAAGGACATCACCATCATCACGATCGACGCTGTCAAGGACGGCATGCAGGCTCTCGCCGACGGGAAGTTCAACTTCATCGCGGAGTGCAGCCCGCTGCTCGGCCCGCAGCTGATGGACCTGGCCAAGAAGGTCAAGGCCGGCGAGACGGTGCCTGCTCGGATCGAGACCGAGGAGACCACCTTCACGACCGAGCAGGCCAAGGAAGCTCTGCCCAACCGCAAGTACTGATCGACGACGGGGTCGCCGCGTTCGCGTGGCGGCCCCGCCGCGTCGCTTCCCTACCCGAAACGGACCGGGCTTGGCCCGCGACGACCCCCGTACCACGCCCGCCCGAGCGCCCCCACCGGCGGCCGGGCGGGCGTGGCGGGAGCGTAGCGGCCCTTCCGTGTCGAGAACCCAGAAGAGGTCTGATGGGATGACGGATAGCCGTCCGGTCCTGACGATGACCGGGATCAGCAAATCCTTCCCCGGGGTGCGCGCACTCCATGACGTCAACTTCCGGCTCTTCCCCGGCGAGGTGCACGCCCTGATGGGCGAGAACGGCGCCGGCAAGTCCACCCTCATCAAGGTGCTCACCGGCGTCTACGACACTGACGAGGGCGCGATCACCCTCGACGGCGAGGCCGTGTCGTTCACCGGGCCGATGCAGGCGACCGCGGCCGGTGTGAGCACCGTTTTCCAGGAAGTCAACCTCTGCACCAACCTCTCGGTGGCGGAGAACATCTTCATCGGCCGGGAGCCCCGGGTCTTCGGCGCCGTCCGCTGGGGTGAGGTTCGCCGTCGGGCCCGAGACCTGCTGTCCCGCCTCGACCTCGACCTCGACGTCAGCGCGCCCCTCGGCTCGTACTCGCTCGCGATCCAGCAGATGGTCGCCATCGCCCGCGCCATCGACATCAAGGCCCGGGTGCTGATCCTGGACGAACCGACGTCCAGCCTCGACGCCAGCGAGGTGGCGCAGCTGTTCCGCATCATGCGGCAACTGCGCGACGAGGGCATCGCCATCCTGTTCGTGACCCACTTCCTCGACCAGGTCTACGAGATCGCCGACCGGATCACCGTGCTGCGCAACGGCGGGCTCGTCGGCGAGTACCTCACCACCGAGCTGCCCCAGCTCTCTTTGGTCGAGAAGATGATCGGCAAGGAGCTCGACGTCCTGGAGGGCATCGAGGAACACTCCCGGCGGGACCTGGCCGCGCTGGAGGAGGGCACCCCCCTGGTGGCGGTGTCGAACTTCGGGCGGGCGGGAGCGGTCGAGCCGTTCAGCCTCACCATCCACGCCGGCGAGGTGGTGGGCCTGGCCGGCCTGCTGGGCTCGGGGCGTACCGAGGTCGCGCGGTTGTTGTTCGGCGCCGATCGGACCGACGGCGGCCAGGTGGCGATCGACGGCACGGCGAGCAGCCTGCGCACCCCCGCGCAGGCCATCGACCACGGCGTGGGCTTCTGCTCGGAGAACCGCCGGGCCGAGGGGATCGTCGCGGACCTGTCGGTCCGCGAGAACATGATCCTCGCCATGCAGGCGGCCCGCGGCTGGCTGCGGCCCATTCCGCGTCGCCGCCAGGACGAGCTGGTCGACAAGTACGTCAAGGCCCTCAACATCCGGCCCGCCGACCCGGAGGTTCCGGTCCGCAACCTCTCTGGCGGCAACCAGCAGAAGGTGCTGCTGGCCCGGTGGCTGATCACCGAGCCGCGACTGCTGATCCTCGACGAGCCGACCCGAGGCATCGACATCGGCGCGAAGACCGAGATCCAGAAGCTCGTGACGCAGCTGTCCGACGGGGGCATGGCGGTGCTGTTCATCTCCGCCGAGCTGGAGGAGGTGCTGCGCCTCAGCCACAAGGTGGCCGTCATGCGGGACCGGCAGATGGTCGCGCAGCTCGCCAACGACGAGAGCCTCGACGCCGACCGCGTCATGCAGACCATCGCCAGCGGATCCCACCGGGAGGAGGCAGACCGATGAACGACACCATGAGCCGCTATCGGACGATGACCGGTCACCGGCTGTTCTGGCCCGCCGCCGTGCTGTTCGTCATGCTCGCCGCGAACACGATCTACCGGCCCGGCTTCCTGTCCGTCGAGCTCAAGGACGGGCACCTGTACGGCACACCGGTCGACATCCTTCGGCTCAGCGCACCGCTGATCCTCGTCGCGCTGGGCATGACCCTGGTCATCTCCACCGGGGGCATCGACCTGTCGGTGGGCTCGCTCTGCGCGATCAGCGGCGCGATCGCCTGCATGTACATCAGCAAGCAGCCCGACCAGAACAGCCTTGGCGTGGTGGTGACCGCCCTCGCGATGGCGATGGGCGTCGCGCTCGTGCTCGGCGCCTGGAACGGTGTGCTGGTGGCCGTGATCGGGATCCAACCGATCATCGCCACCCTGATCCTGATGGTCGCCGGCCGAGGTCTCGCCCAGCTGATCACCGAGGGTCAGATCATCACCATCAACTCCGAGCCGTACCGGGCGATCGGCTTGGGGCACGCGTTGACGCTGCCGCTGGCCATCTTCATCGCCCTCGCCGCGGCCCTGCTCGTCGCCGCGTTCACCCGCCGCACCGCACTCGGCATGATCATCGAGTCGGTGGGCGGCAACGCCATGGCCAGCCGGCTCGCCGGCATCCGGTCCGGCCGGGTCATCTTCCTGGCGTACGTGATCAGCGCCGCGTGTGCCGCGGTCGCCGGTTTCATGATGACGGCGAACGTCTCCAGCGCCGACGGCAACGCCGCGGGCCTCTGGGTCGAGCTGGACGCGATCCTCGCGGTCGTCATCGGCGGTACGTCCCTCGCGGGCGGCCGGTTCTTCCTGAGTGGCACGATCATCGGCGCGCTGATCATCCAGACCCTGACCACCACGGTGTACGCCATGGACATCTCGCCGCAGACCTCGCTGCTGTTCAAGGCGGTCGTCGTCATCGCCGTCTGCCTCATCCAGGCGCCGGCCTTCCGGGCCCGGTTCAGCCGACGTCGGCGCAACGTCCCGCCGCCCGCCACCATCGCCGACAAGCCGAAGGAGCAGGTGCCGGCATGACCACTGGAACGCTTACCGCCGGTCGTACCCGGTTCCGGCTGCCGAGGAAGCAGATACCGGTCCTGGCGACGCTCGCCCTGCTGCTGGTGATGTACGGCATCGGCGTCTCGCAGTACACGGCGTTCTCCAACGTCCAGGTCATCTTCAACGTCTTCATCGACAACGGCTTCCTGCTCGTCGTCGCGGTGGGCATGACCTTCGTGATCCTCACCGGGGGCATCGACCTGTCGGTCGGTTCGGTGGTCGCGATGACGGCGATGGTGTCGGCCGCGCTGCTGCAGGACGGGATGCCGGCGGCGCTGGTCCTGGTCATCGCTCTGCTCATCGGCCCGACGCTCGGCCTGTTGATGGGCTGCGTCATCCACTTCTTCGAGATCCAGCCGTTCATCGTGACGCTCGCCGGGATGTTCTTCGCCCGGGGCATGTGCACCTTCATCTCCGGCGCGTCGATCCCGATCACCGACGGGTTCTGGACCTCGATGTCGCAGGAGCGGATCGGGGACCCGCGGGGCAACTTCGTGTCGATCAGCGTGCTGATCGCCTTCGTGGTGGTCGTCATCGCCGCGTACGTGCTGGCCTACACCCGGCTGGGACGCAACGTGTACGCCATCGGCGGCAACCCGCAGTCGGCGCTGCTGATGGGCCTGCCGGTGGGGCGGACCCGGATCGCCGTCTACACGATCAGTGGTCTGTGCTCGGCCATCGGCGGGATCCTGCTGTCCTTCTACACTCTCTCCGGCGCGCCGCTGATCGCCGTGGGGATGGAGCTGGACGTCATTGCCGCCGTCGTCATCGGTGGCACTGTGCTCACCGGCGGCGCGGGTTACGTCTTCGGCACGGTGCTCGGCGTGCTGGTCCTCGGCGTGATCCAGACTCTCATCACCTTCGACGGGAGCCTCAACTCCTGGTGGACCAAGATCGTGATTGGCGGTCTGCTCTTCGCGTTCATCCTGCTTCAGCGCCTCATCGGAATCCGTTACAAGTGACCGCCCCTCTCGCGGAAGGCAACTCCATGGCACCACACACACAACCCGAGATCTGGTTCCTCACCGGCAGCCAAGGCATGTACGGCGAGGAGACGCTCCGCCAGGTGGCCGAGCAGTCTCGCCAGATCGCGGCAGCGCTCGACGACTCACCGCAGATTCCCGCCCGCGTGGTCTGGACGCCCGTCCTGACCAACAGCGGTGAGATTCTGCAGGTCTGTCGGGACGCCGCCGCTCAGGGTGCCGTCGGGGTCATCGCCTGGATGCACACGTTCTCGCCGGCCAAGATGTGGATCTCCGGTCTGGACGCGTTGCAGACACCGCTGCTGCACCTGCACACCCAGGCCAACGTTCTGCTGCCGTGGAACGACATCGACATGGACTTCATGAACCTGAACCAGGCCGCCCACGGCGACCGCGAGTTCGGGTACATCCAGACGCGTCTCGGGGTGGCCCGCAAGACGGTGGCCGGGCACGTCAGCGACCCGCGGGTGACCAGTCGGGTCGGGGCGTGGGCCCGCGCCGCGCTGGGCTGGTCGGCGATGCGGTCGCTGCGCCTGGCCCGTTTCGGTGACAACATGCGCGACGTCGCGGTGACCGAGGGCGACAAGGTCGAGGCCGAGCTGCGGTTCGGGGTCTCGGTCAACACCTACGGGGTCAACGACCTGGTCGAGGTGGTCGGCGAGGTCACCGACGCGCAGGTGGACGACCTGGTCAAGGAGTACGAGGACACCTACCGCATCGTCGGCGCGCTGCTGCCCGGCGGGGAGCAGCACGACTCGCTGCGGTACGCCGCGCGCCTGGAGTTGGGCATGCGCGCCTTCCTGGACGCCGGTGGTTTCCGGGCCTTCACGACGAACTTCGAGGACCTTGGTGGGCTGCGTCAGCTTCCGGGCATCGCCGTGCAGCGGCTGATGGCGGACGGCTACGGCTTCGGCGGTGAGGGCGACTGGAAGACCTCGGTCCTGGTCCGCACCCTCAAGGCGATGTCGGTGGGCGTGAGCGGCGGCACCTCGTTCATGGAGGACTACACCTACGACCTCACCCCGGGCAACGAGTTGGTGCTGGGCGCCCACATGCTGGAGGTCTGCCCGACCATCGCCTCCGACGTCCCCAATGTGGAGATCCATCCGCTGAGCATCGGTGGCCGGGAGGACCCGGTCCGGCTGGTGTTCGACGCCGCTGCCGGTCCGGCCGTGGTGCTCGGGCTGGCCGACATGGGGGAGCGCTTCCGGCTCGTGGCCAACGAGATCGACGTGGTGGCCCCGCCGCAACCACTGCGTCGGCTGCCGGTTGCCCGTGCCGTCTGGCGTCCGCGCCCCGACCTGCCGGTCTCGGCCGAGTCGTGGATCACCGCGGGCGCCCCGCACCACACCGTCCTTTCACAGGCGGTGGGCGTGGAGGAGCTGCACGACCTGGCGGAGATGAGCCGCACCGAGCTGGTCGTCATCGACGCCGCCACGGAGCCTCGCCGCTTCGCCGACGAGCTGCGCTGGAACCAGGCCTACCACCGGCTGGCTCGCGGCTTCTGATTCGCGCGGCCTGACGGCCTCCCCTGAAACGGGTGGTCCATCCCTGCCTGCGGGCTGGGTGGACCACCCGTTCGCGTGTGGTCCTGGCAGCGACGCGAGGCGGCTGTGTTACGGCTTGACTAACAGCATGTTATCGCTCACAGTCTATAGCCAAGATGGTCGATGTCTCTGGCTGTCCGACCGCGCGCGCTCCCCACCTCTCCCGGTTTCGGCATCTCGTCGCCGTCACGGTCGGGCTGGCGGTGTTAGCGATCACATGGTCGGGCCCGGTCAGATCGGCGCCCCGCCCGGTGCCGCGGACGCCGACCCAGATCGCTCGGTTCGCGTCAGCAGAGGAGGATCATGCTTTCCATCGGTCGGGTTCCCCGGGGTGCGCCACGTCGGCGCGGGTGGCTGTCGAGACTTGCTGTCGCCGTGACGGCACTGGTGGTCGGTGGCGCGGCCGCAGCCGTCGCCTCGTCGCCCGCGTCAGCGGCGACGGTCGACACCAATGCGTGGTACGTGTTGGTCAACCGCAACAGCGGCAAGGCGCTGGACGTCTACAACCTGGCGACGAACGACGGCGCGCGGATCACCCAGTGGACCCGCAACAACGGCAATCAGCAGCAGTGGCAGTTCGTCGACTCCGGTGGTGGCTACTACCGGGTGAAGTCGCGGCTGTCCGGCAAGGTGCTGGACGTCTCGGGCTTCTCGACCGCCAACGGCGGCAGCATCGTGCAGTGGAGCGACACCAACGGCACGAACCAGCAGTTCCGGCTGGCCGACTCCGACGGTGGCTACGTCCGGTTGATCAACCGTAACAGCAACAAGGTGATGGAGGTGCAGGGCGCCTCGACCGCCGACGGCGGCAACATCGTGCAGTACGACGACTGGAACGGCACCAACCAGCAGTGGCAGTTCGTCCGCGTCGACGGCGGGAGCAACCCCACCACGCCGCCCCCGTCGAACGGCACGTTCTCGAACCCGGCCATCTGGCAGGACTTCGCCGACGTCGACATCATCCGGGTGGACAACGCCTACTACCTGACGTCGTCCACGATGCACTACTCGCCCGGCGCGCCGGTCCTGCGCTCGTACGACCTGGTGAACTGGGAGTTCGCAGGTCACGCCGTGCCCCGGCTCGACTTCGGGTCAAAGTACGACATGAGCGGCGGTAACGCCTACGTCGACGGGATCTGGGCGTCGACGTTGAACTACCGGCCGAGCAACCGGACCTACTACTGGGCCGGGTGCATCGACTTCGCGCAGACCCACATCTACACCGCGTCCGCCGTCGACAGCACCTGGAGCAAGCACGCCACCATCCCCAACTGCTACTACGACGCCGGCCTGCTGTTCGACGACAACGACACCCCGTACATCGCGTACGGCAACAGCACCATCAGCGTGGCCCAGCTCTCCGCGGACGGGAAGTCCCAGGTTCGTGCCCAGCAGGTGTACCAGACGCCGTCGAGCATCGGGACGCTGGAAGGCGCCCGCTTCTACAAGCGCAACGGCGCGTACTACATCTGGCTCACCCGCCCGGCCAACGGCCAGTACGTGTTGAAGTCGACGAACGGCCCGTTCGGCCCGTACGAGCAGCGTCAGGTGCTGCTCAACCTGCCCGGCCCGATCTCCGGTGGCGGTGTGCCGCACCAGGGTGGGCTGGTGCAGACCCAGAACGGGGACTGGTACTACATGTCCTTCGTCGACGCGTACCCCGGTGGTCGGATGCCGGCCCTTGCCCCGATCACCTGGACCGGCGACGGGTGGCCCGTGCTGCAGACGGTCAACGGCGCGTGGGGCAGTTCCTACCCGAAGCCGAACCTGCCCACCCCGCCCCGGGCGGTCAAGCCGCTCACCGGCACCGACACGTTCGCCGGCACCACGCTCGGCCCTCAGTGGGAGTGGAACCACAACCCGGACAACAGCAAGTGGTCGGTCAACAACGGCCTGAACCTGCAGACCGCCACCGTCACCGGTGACCTGTACAAGGCGCGCAACACGTTGACCCACCGCATCCAGGGTCCCACCTCGACCGCGACCATCGAGTTGGACTACTCCACCATGCGCGACGGTGACCGCACCGGCCTGGCGGTGCTGCGCAACTCGTCGGCCTGGATCGGAATCCGACGCGACAACGGCTCCACCCGGCTGGTGATGCAGAACGGTCTGACGATGGACGGCAGCTGGAACACCACGAGTACCGGCAGCGAGGTGGCGAGCACCGCCGTCTCCGGTGGCCGGATCTGGTTGCGCGCCAACGCCGACATCAGACCAGGTTCCGGCCGACAGGCACGCTTCTCGTACAGCACGGACGGGGTGAACTTCACCTCGTTCGGCAACGCCCTGACACTGGCGAACAACTGGCAGTTCTTCATGGGCTACCGGTTCGCCGTGTTCAACCACGCGACGCAGGCGCTCGGTGGCGCGGTCACCGTGCGGCGGTTCGACCTGACCACCCCGTGACACCGATCACACGACGATCGCTCTGACCGGTGGCGCTGCGACGCAGGCCTGGCGGCATGTGTTGCCCGCGCCACCGCGTCAGGTCCTCGCCGGCCTGTTCCGCGCTCTGCCCAGGAGCGAGGAACAGGCCGGCGCACCACACAAGGACCATGTCCCGTACCGGTTGGTGCGGGATTCCGGACGGCACCGCGTTGTACGGCTTCGGCGCGTCGGGCGGTCCCCGCACAGCCATGCCGTGTCCGGGGTCGTTGCTGGCGTAGACTGTCGGCGATCCAGCGCTGGTCACCTGGGATTCAGCACCGGCGTGGTGACTGAGCGAGGGGGATCGGGCCGGGCCGCTCCAGTCGACGGGCCGCGGGCCGGAGATGTAGCGGGGGGAGCGAAATGGCCGTCCACGGTCCCGCGATGACGGACGTTGCTCGTCTCGCCGGTGTCTCCCATCAGACGGTGTCGCGGGTGCTCAACGGGCACCCCAACGTCCGTGAGCAGACCCGGCTTCGGGTACGCGCGGCGATTGCCGAACTCGGCTACCGCCCCAACGGCGCGGCACGCGCCCTGGTGACCGGTCGATCGCAGGTCATCGGCGTGGTCGCGCAGAACACGACGCTCTACGGTCCGGCATCGCTGCTGGCCGCGCTGGAGCAGACCGCCGCCGAAGAGGGCTTCGCGGTCAGCGTCGGCAGCGTGCGCAACCTGGACCACCGCTCCATCTCAGCCGCCGTGGAGCGGCACCTGTCGCACCGGGTCGCCGGCATCGTGGTCATCGCCCCGGTCGAGTCGGCCGGTGAGGCGCTGGAGCGCCTGCCCAAGGATGTCCCGCTGGTCACGGTCGACGGTGACCCGAATCGGCCGGTGCCGTTGGTGACCGTCGACCAGGTGGCGGGCGCCCGGGCGGCGACGCAACATCTGCTCGACGCCGGGCACCGCACCGTCTGGCACGTCTCCGGGCCGACCGACTGGTTCGACAGCGTGGGTCGGATCGACGGTTGGAGGCAGGCGTTGCTGGCCGCCGGACTGGACCCGCCGCCGCCGATGCCGGGGGACTGGTCCGCGGCGTCGGGTTACCGGTGCGGGCAGATGTTGGCGCGGATGCCGGAGGTCACCGCCGTCTTCACCGCCAACGACCATCTCGCGCTGGGCGTGCTGCGGGCGCTGCACGAGTTCGGCCGACAGGTGCCGCACGAGATCAGCGTGGTCGGCTTCGACGACGTGCCGGAGGCGGCGTACTTCATTCCGCCGCTGACCACCGTCCGACCGGACTTCGACGCGGTGGCGCGAGCGAGCCTGCAGATGCTGCTGTCGCAGATCGAGTCGGGCACCGGCGGAGCGCTGCGGCAGACCGTCGCCCCCGCTCTGGTCGCCCGCGAGAGCGTCGCTCCACCTCGGCGCTGACCGTCGCAGCAGGCGCAGGTCGCCCCGCGTGGTGCGGGGAGCAGTCCCACCGCAGCGCGTATGGGTCCGCGCCAGCGTGCGCGAATTCCGGCTCCTTCGTCTGATAAGACGTGACTCGATGGGTTGCGCAGGGTGACCAATCGATGTCGAGCGATGCAAAGCGGTGAAGGTATTGAACCTCGTGAAATGTCGCCGTAACATGATGGGCGTCTCTGTTAACGCTAACAAAAATTGGCACCCAACTATCGGCGTACCGACCAGAGATCGTAATCACGGGCGGGCGTCACCGACAGGAGGCTCGATGAACCGCAATACCCGAGGTCGTCGCTGGGGGAGCGTACTGGCGGCCGGAATACTGCTCGCCGGCACCCTCGTCGGCCTCCGCGCCCCGGCGGCGCAGGCACTCGACAACGGCGTGGCGCGTACGCCCCCCATGGGCTGGAATTCATGGAACTCGTTCGGCTGCAACATCAACGAGGCGCTGATCCGGCAGACGGCTGACGCGATCGTCAGCAGCGGCATGCGCGACCTTGGCTACAACTACGTCGTGGTCGACGACTGCTGGTTCAACCCCAACCGGGACAGCTCCGGCAACATCCAGGGCGACCCCACCCGGTTCCCCAGCGGAATGAAGGCGCTCGGCGACTACCTGCACGCCCGGAACCTGAAGTTCGGCCTCTACCAGGTACCGGTCGACAAGACCTGTGCCCAGTACTTCGGCGCCTACCCCGGCGCGACCGGCAGCCGCGGCCACGAGGTGCAGGACGCGCGCCAGTTCGCCGCCTGGGGCGTCGACTTCCTCAAGTACGACTGGTGCTCGCCGGAGGGCAGCATCAACGACCAGGTGACCACCTTCGCCAAGATGCGTGACGCGCTGGCCGCCACCGGCCGACCGATCGTCTACAGCATCAACTCCAACAGCATCCACGCCAAGACCGGCCCGCAGCGCAACTGGGGCGACGTGGCGAACATGTGGCGAACCACCGAGGACATCACCAACGCGTGGGACACCGGCCAGAGCAACGGGTACCCGATGGGCATCCAGAACATCATCAACGTGACCGTTCCGTTGGCGTCCTACGCGCGCCCGGGTGGGTTCAACGACCCCGACATGATGGAGGTCGGTCGCGGCGGCATGAACGACACGGAGATGCGCAGCCACTTCGCCATGTGGGCGATCATGGCGTCTCCGCTGATCGCCGGCAACGACGTGCGGAACATGAACGCCGCAACGCAGACCATCCTCAAGAACGCCAACCTGATCGCGATCAACCAGGACTCGCTCGGATTGCAGGGGGCGCAGGTGTCGTTCGACGGCACGCGTCGGGTGCTGGCCAAACGGCTCGCCAACGGTGACGTCGCCGTCGCCCTCTTCAACCAGGGCGGCTCGACGACGACGATCTCGACCACGGCAGCGGCCATCGGCAAGTCCGGCTCGTCGTTCACCCTGGTCGACGCGTGGACCGGCGGCACCAGCACCAGCAGCGGGACCATCAGCGCCAGCGTCCCCGCGCACGGCACCGTGGTGTACCGGGTCAGCGGTGGCGGAACGACTCCTCCGACGACGCCGCCGCCGACCACGTCGAGCGCGTACGCCAGCGCCTCCTCCGGCCGCTGCCTCGACGTGCCGAACAGCAACACGACGAACGGCACGCAGCCGGTCATCTGGGACTGCAACGGTGCCGCCAACCAGCGCTGGACCAGGAGCGGCCAGACCCTGCAGGCCCTGGGCAAGTGCCTGGACGCGCCGTCGAACGCCGCGGCCGGCGCCAAGGTGCAGATCTGGGACTGCAACGGCGGGACCAACCAGCAATGGGCGGTCAACGCCAACGGCACGATCAGCAACGCGCAGACCGGGCTCTGCCTGGACGTCAACAACAACGCAACGGCCAACGGCACCACGGTGATCCTCTGGACCTGCACCGCGGCGGCGAACCAGCGGTGGTCGCAGCGGTAGCCGACCGGGGTCGCCGACCGCCGAGATCGAGGCGGCCCGCCTGATCCGACGGTGGTGCTGGTGCCCGCGGACGACACATGTCGGCCGCGGGCATCGGTCTGTAGAGTGCTGCGGACGACCACGCTGAGTTGCCGCGTCCTGCCCTTCCGGTGGATCGGCCACATGGCTACGCTCGCCTGGATGCTCCGTTACGAGACCGTGACACCGGTATTTCGGATCTGGTGTTGACGCAATCTATGTGAGCGCTAACACTACCCGAAAGATGACAGTGGGCCCCGGCAGTCGGCGGGGGAGTCCAGAGAGGAGAAGCCCGTGGGCAGGAAATTCCTGGTTGCTCTCGGCGGCGCGGCACTCGCGCTGAGTTTGGCGGCGTGCAGCGGCGGGGGTGCGGGCAGCGGTGAGAAGTCCGGCGACGAGAAGCCAAGCGACCTGACCATCGGTGTTTCGATGCCGACCCAGACGTCGGAGCGGTGGATCGCCGACGGCAACGCGGTGAAGTCGAAGCTGGAAGCCAAGGGCTACAAGGTCGACCTCCAGTACGCCGGCGACGACATCCCCACGCAGTCGCAGCAGGTCGACCAGATGATCACCCAGGGTGCCGATGTTCTGGTGCTCGCGGCGATCGACGGCACCGCCCTCAGCAGCCAGCTACAGGCCGCCGCGGCCGCGAAGATCCCGGTCATCTCCTACGACCGGCTGATTCGTGGCAGCAAGGACGTCGACTTCTACGTCAGCTTCGACAACTACAAGGTTGGCGTCGCCCAGGGCACCGCGCTGCTCGTCGGTCTCGGCCTGCTGAACAAGGACGGCTCGAAGGGCACCGCCAAGGGGCCGCTGAACGTCGAGCTCTTCGCCGGGTCGCTGGATGACAACAACACCCAGTACTTCTTCGGCGGCGCGATGGACACGCTGAAGCCGTTCATCGAGGACGGGACGCTGGTCGTCAAGTCCAAGCAGACCACCCCCGAGCAGGTAGCCATCCTGCGGTGGCAGCAGGAGACCGCGCAGAAGCGGATGGAGAACCTGCTGACCTCCAGCTACAACGACGGCTCGAAGGTCGACGGGGTGCTCTCCCCGTACGACGGCATCTCCCGCGGCATCATCACCGCCCTGCAGAACGCCGGCTACGGCAAGGGCGCGAAGAAGCTCCCCGTGGTGACCGGCCAGGACGCGGAGATCGCCTCGATCAAGCTGATCAACGACGGCGTGCAGAGCTCCACGGTCTTCAAGGACACCCGGCTGCTGGCCGAGCAGGCCGTGAACGCGGCCGAGGCCTTCCTGCAGAAGAAGGAGCCGCAGGCCAACGACACCAAGACGTACAACAACGGTGTGAAGGTCGTCCCGGCGTACCTGCTGCCGATCGCGACCGTCTACAAGGACGACATCAAGGCGACGCTGATCGACTCCGGCTACTGGACGGCGGAAGAGGTCGCCGCCGGTCAGGCCAAGAAGTAAGCCACTCGTCGGGCCCGGCGGTCACACCCGCCGGGCCCGACGCCTGGGCGCGTACCGCGTCCAGACCTGACGGAGGACAGTGACCATGGACGACACCATCCTCGAGATGCGTCGCATCACCAAGACCTTCCCCGGCGTGACCGCGCTGGAGGACGTCACCCTCGCAGTGCGCCGCGGGGAGATCCACGCCATCTGTGGTGAGAACGGCGCCGGCAAGTCCACCCTGATGAAGGTGCTGTCCGGCGTCTACCCGTCCGGCTCGTACGACGGCGAGATCCTCTTCGACGGCAAGCCGATGCAGTTCCGCGGCATTCGCGACAGCGAGGCCAACGGCATCGTCATCATCCACCAGGAGCTCGCCCTGGTGCCGTACCTGTCGATCGCGGAGAACATCTTCCTCGGCAACGAGCGGCGCGGCCGCAGCGGGCTCATCGACTGGAACTTCGCCAACGCCGAAGCGGCGAAGCTGCTGGCGTCCGTCGGGCTGCACGAGAACCCCGTCACCCCGGTCATTCAGCTCGGTGTCGGCAAGCAGCAGCTGGTGGAGATCGCCAAGGCGCTGTCGAAGAAGGTGCGCCTGCTCATCCTGGACGAGCCGACGGCCGCGCTCAACGACATCGACTCGGCGCACCTGCTCGACCTGCTGCGGGCGCTCAAGGAGCAGGGCATCACCTGCATCATGATCTCGCACAAGCTCAACGAGATCACCGCCATCGCCGACTCGACCACCGTCATCCGTGACGGGCGCGCCGTGGAGACCCTCGACATGAAGTCGGACGAGGTGACCCAGCAGCGGATCATCCGCGGCATGGTCGGGCGCGACCTGGACAGCTTCTACCCCGACCGCGAGTCGTCGCCCGGTAACGAGGTCCTGCGCATCGAGGACTGGACGGTGCGGCACCCGGTCCAGGACCGGATGGTCGTCGAGGGCGTCGGGCTGTCCGTACGCGCCGGCGAGGTCGTCGGCATCGCGGGCCTCATGGGCGCCGGTCGGACCGAGCTGGCCATGAGCGTGTTCGGTCGGTCCTACGGGCGCGACATCCGGGGCCGACTCTTCGTCCACGGGCGGGAGGTGCAGGCCCGCACCGTCGCCGAGGCGATCGACAACGGCATCGCCTACGTCACCGAGGACCGCAAGCGCTACGGGCTCAACCTCATCGACGACGTGCGGCGCAACGTGTCCGCCGCCGCGCTGGGCCGGCTGTCCCGCCTGGGCTGGGTGAACGGCAACGAGGAGATCAAGGTTGCCGAGACGAGCCGCAAGGAGATGAACATCCGCACGCCGAGCGTCATGGCGGTGGTCGGCAAGCTCTCCGGCGGCAACCAGCAGAAGGTCGTGCTGTCGAAGTGGCTGTTCACCGACCCGGACGTGCTGATCCTCGACGAGCCCACCCGCGGAATCGACGTCGGCGCCAAGTACGAGATCTACACGATCATCAACCGGCTGGTGGCCGCCGGTAAGGCAGTGATCGTCATCTCCTCCGAGCTGCCGGAGCTGCTCGGAATGTGCGACCGCATCTACACCCTCGCCGCCGGCCGGATCACCGGCGAGATGCCGGTGGCCGAGGCGACTCAGGAGAGCCTCATGGAGCTGATGACCAAGGACAAGGAGCTCGTCGGATGACCAGCATCAAGACCCCTTCGACGGAGCGCCCCACGCCCCCGGACAGCACGCCCGGCGCCGCCCTGCACAGCGGGACGAGCGACCTGCGGGCGCTGGTGTTGAACAACCTGCGGCAGAGCGGGATCTACGTCGCCCTGGTCGTCATCGTCGCGCTCTTCGCGGTCCTGACCGACGGGGTGCTGCTGAGCCCCGGCAACATCACCAACATCGTCCTCCAGTACTCCTACATCCTGGTCCTCGCGATCGGGATGGTCATCCTGATCATCGGTGGCCACATCGACCTGTCGGTCGGGTCGGTCGTCGCGCTCACCGGAGCGGTCTCCGCCGTCCTGGTGATCCAGCAGGGTCACCCCTGGTGGATCGGCGTCGTGGCCGCGCTGGTCGTCGGCGTCGCGGTCGGCGCGTGGCACGGGTTCTGGGTGGCGTACGCCGGCATTCCGGCCTTCATCGTGACCCTGGCCGGCATGCTGCTGTTCCGGGGTCTGACCCTGCGGGTGCTCGACAACATCTCGCTGTCGCCGTTCCCGTCCGAGTACCAGCAGGTCGCGGCGGGCTTCCTCAACGGCCTGCTCGGTGGGCAGGGCTTCGACGCCTTCACGTTGCTGATCGGCGCCATCGCCGTGGCCGGCTACGCGGTCAGCGGCTTCCGCACCCGCGTGGCGCGTATCCGCTACCAGCAACCCGTCGAGTCGTTCCCGCTCTTCGTCGCCCGGGTCGTGCTGGTCGGCGCGGTCCTCATGTACTTCGCCTGGCAGTTGGCGCACGCCCGAGGGCTGCCGATCGTGCTGATCATCCTGGCGGTCCTGGTGTTGGTCTACGGCCTGCTCACCCGGCGTACCGTCTTCGGTCGGCAGGTCTACGCCATCGGCGGCAACCTGTCGGCGGCGGCGCTCTCCGGGGTGAAGGTCCGCACCGTCAACTTCTGGATGTTCGTCAACATGGGCTTCCTGGCGGCGGTGGCTGGCGTCATCTACTCGTCGCGGTCCAACGGCGCCCAACCCGCCGCCGGCAACATGTTCGAGCTGGACGCGATCGCCGCCGCCTTCATCGGCGGTGCGGCGGTCACCGGTGGCGTGGGCACCGTGGTGGGCGCGATGGTCGGTGGTCTGATCATGGCGGTGATGAGCAACGGCATGCAGCTGATGGGCATCGACCAGTCGACCCAGTCGGTGGTGAAGGGTCTCGTTCTGCTCGTCGCGGTCGCCTTCGACGTCTACAACAAGCGTCGCGCCGGCACGGCCCGCTGACCCCCGCACGACGCCCGGATGGCCCCTGACCGCGACGCGGTCAGGGGCCACCTGCGTTCCCCCCACCCCCACCCCCGACTCCGCGATCTTGCACTTGGTGTCGACGATCTGCGGCTTGTGCGGCAGTAGTCGGGACAGAAAGTGCAAGATCGACGGGGCGGGGTGGGGTGGGGTGGGGTGGGGTGGGGTAGGGCGGGGCGGGGTGGGGTGGGGTTGGTGGGGTGGGTTAGTGGCAGGTGGTGGTGCCGGTGTCGGTGTAGGTCTGGCCGGCTACCGGTACGAACTGCCAGTCGTAGCTGTTGGAGTGGAGGGTGAACTTCAGTAGCCCCCACGCCGAGCTGTTACGCGCCTCGCTGTTGGGCTGGATGGTGCCGAAGCCGTAGTGGCCGGCGCCGCCCATCCCGGCGACGAAGCTGCGCAGACCCCGGCTGGAGTCGGCGCCACCGGCCGGGTTCATCGGGGCGAACCGCTCGTACACGTGGTTGTGCCCCCAGACCACGACGTCGGCGTTGTAGTCGTAGAGAGCCTGGTACAGCGGGCGCGTCGACGTCGACGGCGCGTGGTTGGAGCTGGACGTGAACAGCGGGTGGTGCCAGTACGCGATGGTGCACGGCTTGCTGCTGGCGGCCAGGTCCGCGCGCAGCCACTGCTCCTGCGTCGAGCCGGCCGACATGCTGATGTTCGAGTTCAGCGACACGACGTGCCAGTTGCCCAGGTCGAATGAGTAGTACCCGCGACCGCTCGGGCCGGCCGACGTACCGAAGTAGTTGTAGTAGCCGCTCGCGCCCGACGTGTTGTAGTCGTGGTTGCCCGGCGACGGGCGGGTGCGGGACTTGTGCCGACCCCAGGTGGGCTCGTAGTAGCTGTTGAACTGCGACGCCGTCCCGCTGTCGTAGACGTTGTCGCCGGTGGTGAAGACCGTTCCCGGGATGCTGTCGAGCAGCGTCGCGGTGGCGCTGTCGCCGGAGCCCGAGTCGGCGATGTCGCCGGCGCCGACGAAGACCGGGTCGCCCGACGGGGGCGGTGTGGTGCTGCCGGTGGTGACCACCAGTTGCGGAGCGTCAGCGCCACTCTCGCGGGTGTCGTAGTAGGCGCCGTCACCGCTGGTCGAGGTGGCACCGAAGCTGTACGTGCCGTTGCCGGTGACAGCGGCAGTGACGTCGACCTCGTACCAGGTGTTGCCGCTGACCGCGCCGATCGTGCCGAGGGTGGCCCCGTCGATGGCCGGCTGGTTGTTCCAGGTGGTGCCGGTCTCCGACCAGGTCGTGTTGGACATCCGGCGGAACGTGCCACCGGCGTCGCTGCCGCTGTTGCCGCTGATCGTGCGCAGTCGCAGCCTGGCGCCGGTCACCGTGCCGCTGACACCGCTCACCGTGAAGCGCAGGAACGAGCGCCGCACGGGCGAGTTGTCGACCACGACCTGCGTGGACGTGCCGTAGTTGGTGGCCGCCGTGTCGCTCTGGACGTAGGTGTCGGCGACGGGCGTGAAGGTCACGCTCGCCGCCGACGCCGCGCCG
Source organism: Micromonospora sp. NPDC050795 (assembly GCF_044456785.1). Taxonomy (NCBI): domain Bacteria; kingdom Bacillati; phylum Actinomycetota; class Actinomycetes; order Micromonosporales; family Micromonosporaceae; genus Micromonospora; species Micromonospora sp. NPDC050795. The sequence continues at coordinate 149,935 of NZ_JBITGE010000009.1, forward strand.
GCGCCGGTCACGACGACGGCGGCGGTCGCGGCGACGATCACCGTGACCACCCCCAACGTCACCGACGGACGGGGGAATCGAATGTCCATCCAGGACTCCTTGCCTCGTGGGAAGAGCGCAAGGAATGTAGGAAGGTCGATGAGCCGGCGGGCGACGGGCGGATGAACAGTGCGTCCCGACAGGCGAACACCTCGCTGTTGGGAGCCTGTTCAACAGTCCCTCGCCCGGATGCCACCCGCAGTGCGTTGTGCCCCCTCCACTGAGTACGGACGATGGCTGCCCGTCGATCAGAGGAGATGCTCGTGTACCTGTCGACCGTCTCCCGACCGGTCGCCGATGAGCCGGGATCGGGGCCTCGCCGCCGTCGGTTCACGATGGTCAGCGGCAACGTGCTCGCGCTCGGCACGGTCAGTCTGATCACCGACGTGTCGGCCGAGATGGTGGCCGCGGTCCTGCCGCTCTATCTGGTGCTGGGCCTGCACCTCAGCCCGGTGGCCTTCGGCGTGCTGGACGGCGTCCACACCGGCGCCACCGCGCTGCTGCGGGTCGTCGGTGGCTTCGCCGCCGACCGGTTCCGGCGGCGCAAGCTGATCGCCGGCATCGGGTACGCGCTCTCGGCGGTCGCGAAGCTCGGCCTGCTGCTCGCCGGTCGGTCGATCCCGGCGATCGGCGCCGTCATCGCCGTCGACCGGATCGGCAAGGGGGTGCGAAGCGCTCCGCGTGACGCGTTGATCACGCTATCCACGCCACCGGAGGCGCTGGGTCGGGCGTTCGGGGTGCACCGGGCGATGGACAGCGTCGGCGCGTTCCTCGGGCCACTCGCCGCGTTCGCGGTCCTGCTGGTCGTCGGGCAGTCGTACGACGCGGTGTTCGTCACCAGCTTCTGCATCGCAGCCCTGGCCGTGGTGGTGCTCGTGCTCTTCGTCAGGGAGCAGCCGCCCGGCGAGGGGGTGGACGGCGGGGCGGCGGACGAGACCAACGGGGCGAAGGTCTCCGTCCGCGAGGCGTTCGGGCTGCTGCGCGCAGGACCGGCCCGGCGGCTGGTGCTGGCCGCCGGGATGCTCGGGCTGGCCACCATCGGCGACGGCTTCGTGTACCTGCTGCTGCAACGCCGAATGGACCTCGGCCTGCGCTGGTTTCCGCTGCTCGCGGTGGGAACCAGCCTGGCGTACCTGCTGCTCGCCGCTCCGCTCGGCGTACTCGCCGACCGGATCGGTCGCCTGCCCGTGGTGATCGGCGGCTACACCGCCCTCGGTGCGACGTACCTGCTGCTGGCCGGCCCGGTCGACGGTTGGCCGCTGATCGCCGTGGCGCTGACCCTGTACGGCGCCTTCTACGCGGCCACCGACGGGGTCCTCATCGCGCTCGCCGGTCCGGTGCTGCCGGCGCGTCTGCGGACCACCGGAATCGCGTTGGTGCAGACCGGGCAGGCCCTCGCGTACCTCGTCTCCTCCGTGCTGTTCGGTCTGGCCTGGCAGGCATGGGGGCCGGAGAACGCGGTCCGCGCGGCGGCCGTGGCCGTCGCCGGCGTCCTGGTCGGCACGCTGCTCCTGCTGGCCTCCCCGTCCCGACCCACCACCCGGAAGGTGCCCCGATGACCGCGATGTCGACCCGAGCGAAGCTCGGTGTGGTGGTCGCCTCGGCCGTGCTGTTGGGCGCGGTGGCGGCCGGCTACGCCGCCAGGGCCGGGCAGGCTCCCCGGACGCCGCCACCCGCCGGCGCCGAGCAGGCGGTCACCTTGACGTCCGGGCCACGCCTGCTGGCGATCACCGACCGGCACGTCTCCACAGTCGCCGCGACCGACCCCGCCGGGCCGCGCACGGTCGCCGGCCTGGAATGCCTCCGGGTGTACGCGGCCGCCGGCACCGGGGTCTGCCTGAAGCCGGAGACCGCGTGGTCGTACCAGGTCGTCGTCCTCGACGCGACGCTGCGCCAGACGAGGGCGGTCAGTGTGCCGGGGCTGCCGAACCGGGCCCGGGTCTCGGCGTCCGGCCGGATGGTCTCCTGGACGACGTTCGTCGGTGGCGACTCGTACACCTCCAGTGGCTTCTCCACCCGCACCGGGATCCTCGACACCCGCACCGGCACCACTGTGGCCTCGCTCGAAGAGTTCGCGATCACCCGCGACGGCCGGGGCTACCGCAACGCGGACGTCAACTACTGGGGCGTCACCTTCACCGCCGACGACAACCGCTTCTACGCGACGATGGCGACCGGGGGCAGGAGATACCTTGTCCGGGGTGACCTGGCGGCTCGTACCGTCGAGACGCTGAAGGAGAACGTCGAATGCCCGTCGCTGTCACCGGACGGCACCCGGCTCGCGTTCAAGGAGGCGGTCGACGCCGACCCGGCGAAGGGCTGGCGGCTGTCGGTCCTGGACCTGCCGAGCATGCGGGTCACCGCGACCGCCGAGGTCCGCAGCGTCGATGATCAGGCCGCGTGGCTGGACAACGGCACGCTGGCCTACACGCTGCGCCGGGACGACGGCCAGCCCGACGTCTGGAGCGTTGCGGCGGACGGGTCCGGCACGCCGACGCTTGTCATCCCCGGGGCGGAGTCGCCGTCCCCGCTCACCTGACGATCCCGTCCGCGCCCCGGCGGTCCGGACACCTGAACGCCTTGGCGCGGACAGCATCCCGTCATGTCGGATTCCGCCGGGCAGCCATCGCCGTTCATCGACGTTCCCGAGGCTGTTGACCATGACAAGGCTGAGCCGTCGCATATTCGTCCTTGGTGGACTGGTGACCGCCGGAGTCGCTGTGACACCTCTCCAGGGTGCCCGCGCAGCGGTGCCGTACCCCTTCAAACTCGGTGTGGCGTCCGGTGACCCGGCACCGGACAGCGTGGTCCTCTGGACCCGGTTGGCACCCTCCCCGCTCAACGCCGACGGGCAGGGAGGCATGGCCAACGCCGACGTGACGGTGGAGTGGCAGGTGTCCACCACCGACCGGTTCACCTCGCTGGTCGCCTCCGGCTCGGTGGTCGCCCGGTACGCCGACGCGCACTCCGTGCACGCCATCGCGGGCGGGCTCGCCGCCGACTCCGACTACTACTACCGGTTTCGGGCCCAGGGGCAGATCTCGCCGGTCGGGCGGACCCGGACCGCCCCGGCGCCCAGCTCCTTCGGCCGTGACCTGGTGATGGCCTTCGCCTCGTGCGCCCACTACGAGGCCGGTTACTACACCGCGTACCGGCGGATGGCCGAGGACAACCCCGGTCTGATCCTGCACCTCGGCGACTACATCTACGAGGGCGGCGTCGGCAGCTCCACGGTGCGGCAGCACGTCGGCACCGAGATCGTGTCGCTGGCCGACTACCGCCGTCGGTACGCGCTGTACAAGTCCGACCCGGACCTGCAGGCGGCCCACGCGGCGGCGCCCTGGCTGGTGGTGCCGGACGACCACGAGGTGGAGAACAACTACGCCAACATGGTGCGTAACGACAGCAGCCCCACGCTGACCGCAGCCCAGTGGACCGCCCGGCGCGCCGCCGCGTACCGGGCCTACTACGAGAACATGCCGCTGCGGCCGGCGTCCGCCGCCAACGGCAACAGCATCCCGCTGTACCGGCGGGTCCGGTGGGGGCAGCTCGCCACCTTCCACATGCTCGACACCCGGCAGTTCCGCGACGACCAGGCCTGCGGTGACGGCTGGAAGGTCTGCGCCGAGGCCGACCTGCCCTCCCGGTCGCTGACCGGCGCCACCCAGGAGGCGTGGCTGCTCGACGGGCTGGCCCAGCGCTACGGCACCTGGGACATCCTCGGCCAGCAGGTCTTCTTCGCCCAGCAACTCGACGCGAACGGGGCGGCGAGCATGGACGCGTGGGACGGCTACCGGGCCTCCCGCAGCCGCATCCAGGGCGGGTGGCAGCAGCGTGGGGTGCGCAACCCGCTGGTGCTCACCGGCGACGTGCACCGCTCGTGGGCCAACGATCTCAAGGCCGACTACGCCAACCCCTCCTCGGCGACGGTCGGCACCGAGCTGGTCTGCACCTCGATCAGCTCGACCGGCAACGGCAGCGGCAGCACCACGGTCCCGAACGCGGCGGCCAACCCGCACCTGAAGTTCTACTCGGACCGGCGCGGCTACGTCCGTACCACCATCACCCGCAGCCAGGTCCGTGCGGACTTCCGCGCGGTGAACACGGTGACCGAGCACGGCGCGGCGGCGTCCACGGTGCGCTCGTTCGTCATCCTCGACGGCCAGCCCGGCCTGCAGGCCGGGTAAGGGAGAGAGCCACCATGACCGCGATCACCGTACTGCTCACCGCGTCCCTGCTGATCCCGAACGTGGTTCAGGGCCCGACCGCCATGACCGCCGAGGCGGTCACCTGGACCACCGCGAACAGCGTCGCCACCGGCGACCAGGACCTGCCGTCCATCGCCATGAACCGCAACGGCCACGTCGCCGTGGTCTGGGAGGACGACCGGGACAGCACCGCACCGGAGGACGACACCCACAGCGAGATCTACCTGCGGCTGTTCCGCGACGGCACACCGGCGTACGAGCTGAAGCTCTCGACCGGGGGGACCAGCGGGGCCGCCTGGCGGCACCTCAGCCCCGACGTCGGGCTCGACGACCGGGGCAACGCCGTGGTGGTCTGGGCGGCCGACGGCGACGGCAACGGCGTCTACAACATCCAGTACCGGGTGGTGTCGCCGGCCGGCGCGGTGCTCGGCTCGGGGCAGGCCAACGCCAGTGACGCCGGGCAGCAGATCTGGCCGAAGGTAGCGGTCGACCCGGACGGCGCGCCCACCAACGCCGCCGCCGTCGGCTTCACAGTGGTCTGGGAGGACGTGCAGGGCACCGCTCCCGCCACCGTCAAGGCAGCCGGCTTCACCGCCGCCACCACCAAGGCGTACGAGGTAACCGCCTCGCAGACGACGGGCACGCACCACCGTCCCGACGTTGCGGTGTCCGCCTCCGGCGAGGCGCTGGTGGTCTGGGACGAGGACGCCGACGCCAACGGCTCGTACAACATCGGGCTGACCCGGCTGGCCCGGTCCAACGGTGCCGTGGCGCTGTCGCGGCGGACGGCCAACGCGCAGAGCGGCGGGCAGCAGCAGCGGGCCTCGGTGGCGGCGAACTTCGCCGGTGACTTCACTGTCGGGTGGGAATCCGACCACACCGGCACCCGGGGTGTCTGGGCCCGATCGTTCACCGCCGCGGGCACGGCCCGGCACGACGAGGTTCCGGTCTCCACCGGAGCCGGTGCCATCGCTCCGGGGGTCGGCATCGACGACCAGGACAACGTGGTGGTGGGCTGGACGGTGTCCGGCGTCAACCCGGACGTCTGGGCACGTGGCCTCAACCCGGACGGCACGTCCACCGGCCGGCTGGCGGCCCAGGCGTTGAGCCAGACCACGACGGGTCGCCAGGAGCACTTCGCCGTCGCCGCGTCGCCCTGGGGCGAGGTGAGCGTCTGCTACACCGACGACAACGACGGCAACACCTTCGACCAGGTGCTCCTCGGCCTGGGTACGACGAACTCCACCTGGCTGATGTCCGCCGACGAGCTGCGCCGACTGAAGGCGCGGGCGAGCGTCACGACCCACTGAGCCGGGCGGGATCCACTCGGATGTGGGTGACGTCGCGGTGTCCCCGCTACCGGGGGCACCGCGACGTCGGCACCACTGAAATGTTCAGCCGAAGAGCAGGTCCAGCTGGGCGTCCAGCGCGCCCAGCGCCTGTTCGGCGGTGTACTGCCCGCCCAGCAGGTAGACACCGAGCCCTTCCATCAGCGCCAGCAGGCCGGCCGCGGCGGCGACGCCGTGCCGGTCGGGCAGGACGCTGGCGATGAATCCGGTGAACTGCGCGGTGTCCTCGTGCAGGCTGGGCGCGGCCGAGGGTCGCACCGCCGTGTAGGCGAGGAACGCGAGCGCCACCCGTCCGTTGTCGCGGGTGCCGTCGTCGAGCGGCAGCAGCGCGGCGAGCATCGTCCGCAGCAGCAGTCGAGGTGACGGGGTCTCGCCCAGCCGTGCCACGGCCTCGGTGACCCGGCTCTGGCTGCGCTCCCGCACCACACTCAACGCGAAGGCCATCATCTCGTCCTTGGTCCGGAAGTAGTGCTGGACCATCCCCGCCGAGACCCCGGCCTCGGCGGCCACGTGTCGAAGGCTGACGGCCTCCAGGCCCTGATCCGCGGCGACCCGCATCAGCGCGTCCGCGATGAGGGTGCGTCGCTCCTGGTGATCGACCTTCTTGGGCATGGCCTCGATCGTTTCACAGTGGGTGGCCCGGAGACTCCGCCAGCGCGGTGGTCACCGGCTGACGGTGTGGCTCACCGGAGTGCCCCGCGCGCTGCGCAGCAGGCCGTCCGGGTCGTCGGCGTACAGTCGCAGCTCGTTCACCGGCGTGGACCCGGCCTTCGGCAGGTCGAAGGTCAGCGGCCGGCGCAGCAGGACGTCGATGCTGGTCTGGCTGCCGACCGAGATGGACACCACCCGCCGGTCGCCTTCCTGCTCGACCTGCACCGATCTGCTCGACGGCAGCGAACGGTAGCGCTTGCGCAGCGCCTCCACGTCCGTCCACGGGATCCAGATGTCGATGCCCGAGCTGAGCCGCACCCGCAGACCCCGGTCGCCCACGACGTGGGGGTGGATCGTCATGCTGGCGAACAGGCCGATCATCCAGAGCAGACCCCAGATGCCGAGGCCCAGCACGATCCAGCGGGCGGGCCGCCACGGCACCACGTGGGTGACCACCACGTCGAAGATCGGGATCTCCACGACCGACAGGCCAATGAAGATGCCCAGGATCGGCTTGACCACGCCGAGGTAGCCGAACGGCTCGTCGCCGGGCCCCAGCGGCAGTGGACGACGCCGCGCCCACACGTACAGGCTGCGCCACGTCGCGGCCTCGGCCGCGGCCGCCCGACGCAGCAGCGGGCCCACCCGCGCCCCGGTCGGTGTCCTCGTGTCGGTCATGGTCGTCCTACTCACTCGGGGGTCGACGGTCCGTGCGGCGTGACGGTTCCGGCACCGCCGTCCACTGTGACGAGCTGCCCGGTGGTGATGGTCCGGGTGGCGTCCGGCACGCAGATGACGGCGGGAATGCCGTACTCACGGGCCACGGTCGGGCCGTGCGCCATGATCGCGCCGGTTTCGGTGACCAGCGCTGCCGCGGTGAGGAACAGCGGGGTCCAGCCGGGGTCCGTGGTCGCGGCCACCAGGACCTCGCCGGGCTCGACGTGGGCGGTGCCCGGGTCGTGCACGACCCGGGCGGGGCCGGTCACCCGGCCCGCCGACGCGCCCACTCCGGCGAGCGTCCCGTCGCCGGTCGATGCCGCAGGCAGGACGGTCTCGACATCCGTACCGTCGGAGAGCAGTGCCACCGGCACGGTCCGACGCCGCAGCTCCCGGCGGTGCACCGCCCGCCGGGCGGTGACGGTGCCGCGCAGATCAACACCCTGGTGTACGGCGGTGTGTACCTCGTCGAGGGTCAGGAACATGATGTCGTCGGGCTGGTCCAGCAACCCGTGGGCGTGCAGGTCGGCGCCGATGAGCAGCAGTTGACGACGGGTCTCGCGCAGCGGGTACAGCCCGGCGAACTTGCCGGCCTCGCGCAGGCCGGCCAACGACCGCGCGCGGCGCAACAGGAAACCGGCGAGCCGGCCCCGCACCGGCCGCCGACGGCGCGCTCGGGTGACCAACTCCTCCAGCGCGGTCTCCGCCGCTGAGGCGGCCCGCTGGAAGCGCTGGTCGGGACCCTGTTGCGGATCGGTCACCCGCAGGTAGTTCGCGACCGCGGCGAAGACCGGCGTGGGGTCCTCCGCCCACCGCGGCACCCCGAGGTCGACTTCGGCGACGCCCCGGTGCCCGTAGACGTCCAGGAAGGCCGCCATGCCGATGTCGGGCAGCGTCCCGTGCAGGTGGCGTGCGGCCAACTCGGCCGGCGAGGTGTCGAGGAGAAGCCGGCGGTGGTCGCCCACGCCCTGGGCGAGCCGCCACAGGGCCAGGTCCATCTCGATGGTGACGTTGTGCGGCATGCCGCCCAGCACGGTGTGGATCTCGTCCGGGCCGGCGACGCCCTTGAGCAGCGCGGTCGGCAGGGCGGCGGCGAGCATCCCGGCGACGATCGGCCACATGATCGCGTCGGCGGTGTCGTCGGCGTCGGCGTCCTGCGCCTGCACGAAGCGCAGCCGGTCGCCGGTGGTACGCAGGTCGGCGGGGGCGGCTGAGCTCACCCTCAGCTGCTCGATCGCCTCGAACATCCGGGTCCGTGCGGCCTCGGGACGGGCCAGCGCCCGCAGGATCCCCGCCACCGCGCGACGGGCCGTCCGCAGCGACGCGGCTCCCGATGCCCCACCGCGCCGGTCGCCGCCGCTGGTCGGGGCGAACCGGGGATCGGCCAGCACGTGCTGCATCACCGCCTGGGCGCGCGGCCCGAAGTCGACAGCCAGGAGCTTCACCAGCCGCTTGCGGGACGACCGGTCGCGGGCGAGGTCGGTCAGGTCGCCGTAGAGGCGGCCGCCGATGTCGACGATCTCGACACGTACCCCGAGCGCGGCGAGCATCGCGGCGATCTGCCTGCGCAGGGTCGACATGCCCATCGGGGTGACCGGTTGCAGCATGCCCTGGACGTGCCCGAACTCCAGGTAGACGCGGGGGAGGGGCTTCTCGCTGGACGGCGGGGCGGGGAACAGGCTGGTGATCGGCCGGGACTGGAGGAGCCACAGCACGTCCTCGGCGTCGATCGCCCACTCGACATCCTGTGGGCAGCCGAAGTGGGCCTGCAACCGCTCGCCGGTGGCGCGGAGGCGGGCCAGTTGCGGGGATGTCAGGCATCCGGCCTCGGCGCGCGTGACGTCGTCGAGAACGTAGTGGTCGACGACGGCGGCGCCGTCCACCACTGTGGTGCCGAGGCCGGCGGCGGCGTCGACGGCCATTTCGTCGCGGCGCCCGGTCAGCGGGTTCGCGGTGAACAGCACTCCCGCCACCGTGGGTGTGACCATGCGCTGCACGACGACGGCCATCCGCACTGTCTCAGAATCGATGCCGCGGGCGTCGCGGTAGGCGGTCGCCCGGTCGCTGTGCAGCGAAGCCCAGCATTTCTCGATGGCGGCGATCAGCTCGTCGGTGCCGGTGACGTCGAGGACGGTGTCCTGCTGCCCGGCGAAGCTCGTGTCCGGGAGGTCCTCGGCGGTCGCGCTGGAACGCACCGCCACCGGGCCCGCGCCGAGCCGCTGGTACGCGGCGACGACCTCGGCGGTGGGGACGACGCCGAGCCGGTGTGCCTCGGTGGTGACGCAGAAGCCGTCGGGGACCTGTTCGCCGTGCCGGATCAGCTCGCCCAGCCCGGCCGCCTTGCCCCCGACCAGGGCGGTCATGGCAGCGGTCACCTCGGACAACGCGATCACCTGCATGGGAGCCCACTCTCGTTGCAATACAACTGCATTGAATCTGACGGTATCTCGTTTGCGATTCGAGTGCAATGTCAAGGCTGTGGGGTGCTACCTCCGAGCCGGGAGGTTGCCCGGATCTGCCATGCTCGGCCCGGTGACGACCGGTCGCCCCACCAGATCCCGCTCCCACCGCCGCCCTCGAAGCCGTGCCATCCGCATCCTGCTCGCGCTCGTGGCGGTGGCGGCCCTCGTGGGTGTCGCGGTGGTCGCGGTGCCGATGCTGCGACCGGCCGGTCCGCGCCCGCTCTTCCAGATGCCGGTGACCTGCGGCGAGACGTGGCAGCTCAGCACCTACCCCGGTCACGACGACTACGACGTCGACTTCTTCCCGGTCGAGGGCGAGACGTGGGGGCGTCCGGTGCTCGCGTCGTACGCCGGCACTGTCACCGTGGCGGGCATCAACGGCTCGCTGGGCGGCCGCAACCCGGAGAGCCCGGAAGGCCCGCGGGGGCGCGGCGGCGGCTACTGGGTGAAGATCGACCACGGCGGCAAGTGGGAGACGCAGTACCTGCACATGCTCGAACCACCACTGGTCACCGTCGGCCAGAAGGTGGCCCAGGGTGACCAGATCGGGCGGCTCGGCAGCACCGGCAACTCCGGCGCGCCGCACCTGCACTACGAGCAGCGCCGCGGCTGGGAGAAGGTCGAGACCCACTTCGACGGCGCGCCGTCGGGCATCACCACCGACGAACGCGAACAGATCCTCCGGCGGGTGAGCAACAACTGCCCGGCCGTCTCCTGAGGAATCCGGTTTGCCCCGCACGGCTCGGGGCACTGATTCGGGAGACAGTTCCGACGCAGGGAGGAGCCGGCCATGGCCAAGGGTGATGTCGACACGTACCACGAGGACGGGCAGTGGAAGAACAAGCCGGAGGGCCACGAGCGGGCCACCAGCACGCATGACGTGAAGGCCGACGCGCAGGCCCAGGGCCGCGAGATGGCGGCCGACCGCGGCGTCGAACACGTGATCAAGAAGCAGGACGGCACGATCGGGGAGAAGAACACCTACCCCCGCAGCCGTGACCCCCGCGACATCGAGGGCTGACAGCTCCCAGCCCCGGCGCACCGACCTCCTCGGCCCTGCCGAGGAGGTCGGTGCGCTTCAGGGGGCCGAGTCCCAGGCCACCTTTATCCCTGTATGAAAAATATGGGTGTTTTAGGGGGATATAGTCCAGTTCGGGACTGGAGTGAAAGCTGGGAGTGGGCATGTCGTTTCGGGGCCGGCGTCGTCCGAGCAGCATCGCAACGCTGGCGGTAGCCGTGACCGTCGGAGTTCTCGCGGTCGCGCCCCTCCCGGCGTCGGCGGCCGGTTCCGTCCTGTTCGACCAGCCCTTCCACAACAACACAGCGAACGGCATCGGTGCTGTGGCGGTACCCGCCGTGCCCGGCCTCCTCGCCACGAACGCCGCCTGCCTGAGCGCGGCCGGCAACTCCACCATCGGCCCGCTGCTCAGTTGCACCACCTCCACCGACCCGCAGGGCGCCGGCAAACTGCGCCTCACCCCCGCCACCATCAACCGGCAGGGCGGGGTGTTCGGTGCGGTGAGCGTGCCCACCTCGCAGGGCCTGCACCTCACCTTCAACACCTACCAGTACGGCGGCACGAGCCCGGGCGCCGACGGCCTGGCCTTCGCGCTGGCCGCTGTGGACCCCGCCAACCCGAGGTCCCCGTCGACCCTCGGCCCGACGGGCGGCTCGCTGGGCTACTCGGCGGCGTTCAACGGCGTGTCCGCGGGACTCTCCAACGGCTACATGGGCGTCGGTCTCGACGTCTTCGGCAACTTCAGCAACAGCACCTACCAGGGCACCGGCTGCACCAACCCGCCGTACATCTCGACCACCGGCGGGCGGGTCCCCGGCCAGGTCGTGATCCGCGGGCCGGGCCGCAACGGCGTCGGCTACTGCGCCATCGACAGCACCGCAGGCAGCACCTCGGCACCCGCCCTGCCGCTGCGGGCCAGCACCCGGGCCGCGTCCGTGGTGCCGGTCGAAGTCGTCATCAACACCACCTCGTCGCCGTACACCACCGACTCCGGTATCGCCACTCCGGCCGGTCAGTACCGGGTCAGGTTCACCCCGATCGGCGGCGCGGCCCGGACCCTGTCAGGCATGCTCCCGGTCGTGTCGCCCAGTCTGTACCCGTCACCGACCTGGCTGAACGCCAGCGGCTACCCACGGCAACTCGCCTTCGGCTGGGTGGGCTCGACCGGTTCGGTCACCGACTTCCACGAGGTCGACAACGCTCAAGCGGTCAGCTTCAACCCGGTGCCCGACCTGAACGTGTCACAGACCAGCTCCGTCGGCGCCTCCCCGCAGCCCGGTGACCCGGTCACCTACTCGATCACCGCCGGGGTCGACGCCGGTGCCACCGAGACCTCGCCCATCTCGGTCACCCAGACCGTTCCCGCCGGTGTCGTCCCCCGCGCCGCGTACGGCTCCGGCTGGGTCTGCGCCGCACCGTCCGGACAGACCGTCACCTGCACCAACAGCAACGGCCCGTTCGCCGGCGGCACCTCCCTGCCGCCCATCACCGTCGTCGCGACAGTCACCGGCACCGGTGTCACACCGGCGCAGATCCAGACCACGACAGTCGCTACCTCGTCGTCGACCGACGCCAACCCCGGTCTCGCCACCGGCACCACACCTGTCGCGCCGGCCACCGCGCCCAGCGGCATCACCGTCACCCCGGCCCAGAGCTCCGTCTCCGGGGGCGTCCCGGTCACCGTGGGCGGCAGCAACCTCACCGGCGCCACCGCGATCACCATCGGTACGGCCGCCGAACAGCAGGCCGGCACGTCGGTGCTGCTGGTGCCGTGCACCGCCGGCCCGGCCGCCGGCTGTTTCACAGTGAACCCCAACGGCACCCTCGCCATCTCCTCCATGCCCGCCCGGTCCGGCCCGGCGACGGTCACGGTCAGCGTCGTCACCCGAGGCTCGGCCGGATCGGCGAACTTCGTCTACGCCTCCACACCGGGCACGCCCACCACCCCCACAGCGGTCGCGGGCATCACCAGCGCCACAGTGAGCTGGACCGCGCCGGACAACAACGGCAGCCCGATCACCAGCTACCTGATCACCCCGATCCGGGACGGCGTCACCCAACCGACCCTGACCTTCGACGCCTCCACCACCAGCCGCACCCTGACCGGGCTCACCGCAGGCTCGTCGTACGCCTTCCGGGTGGCGGCGGTGAACGCGTTCGGCACCGGCGCGGCCAGCCCACCCTCGGCGGCGGTGGTCCCGTACACAGTGCCGGGAGCACCGACGAACACCTCGGCCACCGCCGGCACCAACGCCGCCAGGGTGAGCTGGACCGCCCCGGCCAACGGGGGGTCGCCGATCACCGGTTACACGGTGACGCCGTACCTCAACGGGGTGGCGCAGACACCCCGGGTCTTCAGCGGAACCGCCACGACCCAGATCGTCACGGGGCTGACCGCCGGTGCCACGTACACCTTCCGGGTGGCCGCGACGAACGCCGGCGGAACCGGCCCGCAGTCGGCCCCCTCCGGGCCGGTGACGGTCAACGCGTCACCGACGCTGACCTTCCCACCGCCCCCACCCGGCAAGGCGTACGAGCCGTACCAGTACCAGCTCACGGTGACCGGCGGCACCGGCCCGTTCACCTGGTCGGTCAGCGCCGGGAGCCTGCCCGCCGGGCTGACCCTCGACCCGGTCACGGGCCTGCTCTCCGGCACGCCCACAGTGTCCGGGACGTTCCCGTTCACCGTCCGGGTGACCGACTCGTTCGACCAGTCCGCAACCCGACCGGTCGACCTGGTCATCACCCCGCTCGGTGGACTCTCCATCAGCGTCCCGGCGATCTCGGCGCTCGGCACGGTCACCTCGGGCACTACCGGCGTCGCGGGCCACCTCGGCCCGGTGACCGTCACCGACGACCGTGGCCCGTTCTCCGGCAACTGGGTCAGCGTCGTCTCCAGCACGAGCTTCACCACCGGCTCCGGCTCGGGGGGCGAGACCATCCCCAACAGCAACATCACGTACGCCTCGGGGCCCGCCCTCGCCAGCACCGGTGTCGGATCGTTCGTCCCGCAGCCCGGTGCGGTGCTGAACGCCCCGCGGGTGGCCGCGGGATGGTCCGGCCAGGCGGGAGGCCCGAACTCCGCCACCTGGAACCCCACGCTGTTCGTGACGCTCCCGTCCGGGGTGGTGGTCGGCAACTACGTGTCGGTCGTGACGCACTCGGTCATCTAGCCCTCGCCCTGCCCCAACCCGCCTCCTGCCCCGCCCGCCCTCGCCCCACCCCAGCCCCGTCGATCATGGAGTTGTGGTGGGTGGTGAATCGGTCTTGTCGCTCGCAAGTCGGGCACCACAAGTGCATGATCGACTCGCGGAACGATGCTGCCCGGCCGTTCCGGGGAACGGCCGGGCAGATGGAGTGGGGCGGTGGGTGGGTGGTCAGGCCCACTGGGCCTGGCGTCGGCGGACGAGGTACCAGCCACCAAGGGTGACCAGCACCAGCAGGGCGATGCCGCCGACCGTGTAGACCAGCCAACTCGGCCCGCTGGACGTCGCGACAGTCATCGGCGCCGCGACGGGTAGGGCGATCTTCCCGGTCGCGGTGCGTTCCACGGTGCCGCTGGCGAGCTTCGCGTGCACGTCCCAGGTCCCGGCGGGCAGGGCCTGGTTGACCTCGATCCGGACCTGACCGCTCTGGCCGGGCAGGATCGTCACGCCGTTGGTCACCTTGAACGGACCGGCCTGGACCGCCGCCTTGGTCAGCGACAGGGTGCCGGTCATGTCCAGCGCACGTTCGCCGGTATTGGTGACCTTCGCGGTGACCACGGGGAACTCACCGGCGCCCGGCTCGGCGGCCAACCCTTCGATCCGGAAGTCCGTTGGCGGCTCACCACCGGGACCGATGTCGAGGTAGACCCGGATGCCCACCCGGTGGATCTGGGTGACGTTGCCGGTGCGCTCCTTGGTGCTGGTGACCTGCGCCCAGATCGCGGCGTACCGCTCGCCCTTCGACGCCTTCTTCGGCACGGTGAGCTCGACCTCGACGGGTCGTCGCTCGCCCGGATCGAGCCGCATCGTGGCGGTCTTCAGCCGGATCCACCCGCTCAGTTCGTTGCCCACGCGCCCCTCGGGCACGGTGAAGGCGTTGTTCTCGACCGAAGCGGCTCCGGAATAGAACTCGATCTTCTGCACCTCGGCGGAGGTGTTCTGCACCTCGACCCGGCGGTTGATCGTCGTGCCGGGTTTCAGGTGATCCACGATGTAGACCTGGGCCCTCGGGTCCTGCACCCGACTGGCCGGGATGTCCAGCATGCGGATGCTGATCGCGGCTTCCTCGGCCGGGTCCTGTCGCTGCTCCCGCACGGCAACGGCTGGTGCCGCCGAAACCCCGAGCGCCACGAGGGCGACCGAGGCCAGCAGCACCAGCCGGCCGAGCGGCTCAGAACACCGAATGTGTCACCGTCCCCGTGTAGACACCCTGGACGGTGCCGACGGGCACGTTCACCACCAGGGTCGGGTTCCAGGTGGCGAAGTTGTTGCCGGTACCGCCGGTGTGGCTCATCGCCGTCCGGGGGACGTTGATGATCACCTGCTGGGCGGCGGTGGGCTGGCCCGGCGTGAAGGTGCCACCACCGGCGGTCGCCGTGGCGGGACCGGACCAGTACAGGACGTTGATGTTCGGGATCGTTTCTCCGGAGGTGCCACCGCCGGTCTTGAAGTCGGTGGAGATGACGCTGGCGGTCCAGTTGGGGGTGAGCGACCCGCGCTGGTCCAGCACGGTGACCGGGCCGAGCTGACCGGTGATGGTCGAGCCCTCCACGCCGTGGCCGATGTTCGCCGAGGCCGGCACCGTGATCGACAGACCGCCGGCGGCGTCGACGGTGAGGGTCACGATCGTGTCGCCCGTCGTGTCCGCGGCGGCCGGTCCGGCGAGCGCGACGACGGCGGCGACGCCGGCCAAGCCCGCGAGAATCTTTCTACGCATCGAGTCTCCTTTGTCCTAAAGAGCGCTGGGAAGCACTTAAGAGACTATCTACGCAAAACGCCCATAAGTGCTCGAATGGCTCGAGCATCACCCGGTGGGCGTTCGATGATCGGGCTCGACCCAGGATGTCGTGGCGTCGTGTGTGCGTCGGGCACAAGCATGGATGCCCCCCCTGCGCGTGCTGGGCCCTCACGGCAGGCGCGCACGGCAAGGGCTCGGCGCCGTACCGGCCGCCGAGCCCTGCGAGCGGATTCAGGCCGCGACCACGTACGGGAACGTGGCGGAACGCGCGGCCTTGGTGACCTCCGAGGTGAGGCCGGCCGTGGTGCCGGTGTTGAGGACCAGGGAGAACATCACCTCGGGCGCGTTGTCGGCCAGGGTTCGTCCGTTGCGGACCGCGAAGCCGAAGTTCGCTGCCGTGCCGACCTTGTACGACAGCAGGTCGGGGTAGAGCTGCCGGGCGACGCTCCAGCCATACGCCTGCGGATCCGGTGCGGTGCCGTTCGCCTTGACCACCCCGGCGACCGCGTTCGCGATCTCCTCCCCGCCCTCGGCGAGGTCGTTCCCGGGGTGCCGGAAGTTGGCGGGGTCGGAGAAGTCGGTGTCGTGGGGCCAGAAGATCGGCCACATCATGGGGTGGCCGGCGCGGTTGATCTGTCGCCACCCGCCCGCGTCGGTGGCCAGCATGGTGCGGCACCACACGCCGATCTCGGTGCCGTCGCGCAGCAGCGGCTCGTCGTGGGAGACCTCGAGGACGATCGACTCGACAGTGGTGCCGGCGAAGCTGTTCTTGGCCTGGTCGACCCGCCACGCCGAGCGGTCCACCCGCGAACCGTTCTTGACCGCGCCGTTGATGGTGGCGAGTTCGTCGAGGTCGACGAAGAAGGGGTCGGTGATCCGGCCGGCCCAGATCCGGACGTTGCCGCCGGTCGTCACCTCGCCGGTTCGCCCCTCCGCGATGGGGGTGCCCATCGCGGCGTCGTCGCGGGCGTCCGCGCCGGTGAGCTCGTACAACTGGAGGGTCTGCCGGGCGTCGCCGTCCGGCTCGCCGAAGGCGAACCGGTAGGTCAGGTCCTCCATCTCGGTGCCGTTGATGTGAATCTTGATCTCGTAACGCGCCTCGGCGTGGAAGCCGCGCTTGATGTCGGCCTTGGTCACCGAGCTGTTGACGTCCATGACGAACACCGTGGCGCGGTCACCGTTGAAGACGTACAGGTCGTCGATGTACAACTGGCCGCCCTGAGCGGCCAGGGGTGTATCGAGGTGGTGCGACATGAGCTCACTCCCGGGACTGCCGGATTCAGGACTAATCCGAACATAGTGGTCATGAGCCCGGCCTTCGCGCCCATCGAGTCAATCCGGTTCGAGGAGGTGGGCGAAGGTCGCTACGGCGATGGGCCGCCCGAGTGACTCCTCGGACGGCCCACGCCTTGGTGCTCGGGTGATCAGATGCGGGACCACTTCTGGTTGGCGGCGCCGAGGCAGTCCCACAGGTGCAGCTTGCCACCGTTGTTGGGGTTGGCCTCCCGTACGTCAACGCACTTGTTGGCGTTGAGGTTGACCAGGTCGCCGGAGCCGTTGAGGGTGAAGCGTTGCGCGGTGTTGCCGTTGCAACTGACCAGGTTGACCTCGGTGCCGTTGGCGGTGCCGGCCCAGGCCGGGTCCATGCACTTGCCCATCGCGCGGACGGTCCCGTCGGACGCGAAGGTCCAGCTCTGGGCCGCCGTGGTGTTGCAGTCCCAGATCTGGAGCTTCGCGCCCTCGACCGGGTTGGCTCCGGGGATGTCGATGCAGCGACCGCTCTGCGCGCCCCTGATCCGGTTGGTGCCGGGAGTGGGGTCGCCACCGCCGCCCGAGGTGTAGCTGGACACCCGGACGTAGTCGACGAGCATCTGCTGCGGGAACTGGGTCGAGCCGTCGGGGTAGCCGGGCCAGTTACCGCCGACCGCGACGTTGAGGATCATGAAGAAGGGGTGGTCGAACACCCAGCGGCTGCCGCCGAGCCGAGCGGGATCGACCCGGTGGTACTGCACCCCGTCGACGTACCAGGTGATGACGTTCGGCTCCCAGTCCACCCGGTAGGTGTGGAAGGTGTCGGCGAGCGGCGCGCCGAGGGTGCGGCTACCCGTGATGCCGCCGGCTCCGGAGTAGCCGGGCCCGTGCACGGTGCCGTAGACGGTGTTGGGCTCCCGGCCGATGTTCTCCATGACGTCGATCTCGCCGGCGTCGGGCCACCCGCCGCCGGTGCCGAGCATCCAGAAGGCCGGCCAGATGCCCTGACCACGCGGGATCTTGATCCGGGCCTCGAACCGCCCGTACGTCTGGGTGAAGGTGGCCGCCGTCAGCAACCGCGCCGACGTGTACTCGCAGCGCCCGTAGTGGCACTGGTAGTTGGCGGGATTGTCCCGGCGGGCGGTGATGACCAGGTTGCCCTGACCGTCGTGGACCGCGTTGCTGGTGCTGTTCGTGTAGTACTGCCGCTCGTTGTTGCCCCAGCCGCCACCGCCGGTGTCGAACCGCCACTTGTTCTGGTCGACGGGCGTGCCGGCGGGGGAGTTGAACTCGTCCTGCCAGCTGATGGAACCGATGGCGGCTTCGGCCCGGTCGGGGTGCGCCGGGACGACGAGCGCCGTCGCGGTCGCGACGAGGGTGGCCGCCAGGAGTACGAGCGGGCGGAAGCGGAGGCTGGGCCGGGCTGTGAACACGGGAGGCTCCTCAGCTTGGGGGTGATGGAGGCGGTTTACCAGGGTAGAGAGCGCTCTCTAAGCGAAGCATGTCGATATGGTGTCTTTCTGTCAAGAGTGTTTCCAATATCACGACCGTCCGTTACCGCCCGATGCTGACGAGTGAGCGGCGAAGCGCCGAGGCCGGCCGTCGCAGTGTCATCCCTCGATGCCTCCGAGATGGACGACGCCGACCCATCGAAGGAGTTCGGCGCGGCCGAGGGTTACTCGATAGCGGTCGAATCGACCCTTCCTATTGCCGTGGGGCGTCCACGCGGGACAGGATGACGAGGCGTGCCGGAAACTTTCCCGTAACCTGCGCGCTGCTGGTCTCTGTCACAAGGAAGTGGGAGTCAGTCATGAGCGAGGCGTCGACGGCGCTGGGTGTGCGCCTCTACCCGGATCTGGTCGAGCGGGGTGGCCTGGCCCCCGCGCTGATCGAAACTGCTGCCCGCCGCGGGCTCGATGTCGGCCGGGTGACCGCGCCGGAGCAGGGGCGGGCCCGGTTCACCTGCGCCGAGCTGCACTCCGACGAGGGCGTGGTCTGCGTGGGGCTGGGATCGCAGGCCCGGTACTTCATGATTGACCTGCGTGTCTCGGGAGAGGTCCTCGCCCGCGGCGACGTCATGGACCTGGTGCAGGTCGCCCAGGTGGCTGCGGCCTGGCGGTCCGGCCTGACGATCGCCGAGCTGACCGCCCGGTTCCCGTTCATGGAGGAGATCAAGCACCGCCCGGCGCCGGTGGCCCAGGTCAGCTAGTCGGCCCGGTCGGGCAGGTCAGCAGCGCAGCCGAGGTGGCAGTGGTGACTCCGTACCGGCACTCCGGTTGAGGTAGGTCGACTGGACGAAGTCGACGAGGCGTTCCGCGTCGGTCGCGGTCGAGGCCAGTCCGAACGAGACGCGGACCGCGCCGCCCGTCGGCAGCCCCAGCGCGGTGAGGTACTGGTCGATCGTGTCGACCCCCGCTAACAGCCGCTGCCGCATCGACGTCCGGCTCATCCCGAATGCGCCCTCGGCCGCGCCCGGATTGCAGAAACAGCCGGTACGCAGGGAGAGGCCCGCCGCTGCCGCCTCCCGCGCCACGAGCCGTTCGTCGACCAGCGTGCCGTCCGGGTGGCGGAGGTTGAAGGTCACGGTGCCGCCGCGCCCCGCACCCGTCGTCGGCCCGTACACCTGGACCAGCGGCCCGCCGGTGTCGTGCCGCAGGGTGGCCAACCGCTCCAGCAGCCACTCGGTGAGCAGGCCGACACGAGCGTGGACCAGGTCCACGCCGATGGAGTCGAGCCAGCGCAACCCGAACTCCACGTCCGGGATGCTCAGGAAGTTGAGCGTGCCGTCCTCGAACGCCGACTCGTCGTCCATCGGCCGGTGCCAGTCGCCCTGCACACTCACCGCGCGGATCGTGCCGCCGGCGAACCATGGCCGGCGCAACCGGGCCAGCGCCGAGCGGCGGGCCAGCAGCGCGCCGACCCCGGTGGGGTACCCGAAGAGCTTGTACCAGCTCAGACAGACGAAATCCGGCCGGACGACGCTGAGGTCCAGCCGGTTCGTCGGCGCGAAGGCCGCCGCGTCGAGCAGCACGTCGTAGCCCCGCTGCTGGGCCACCTCCACCCAGCCCAGCGGGTGCTGCACCCCGGAGAAGTTGCTCTGCGCCGGGTAGGCGAACAGCCCGCGACGACCGGGCCGACCCCACCGCAGGGTCAGGCCACCCCGGCCGGCGTCGAGCGCCGCGACCAGGTCCGACTCGGCGATCCGCAGTTCCGGCCCGTTCAGCGGCAGGTAGCGTACGGACGCGCGAGCCGACCGGGCGTACTCGCGGATGCCGTTGACCGAGTTGTGGTTGTCCCAGGTGAGCACCAGCGGCGCGGCCCGGCCGAACTCGTACGCCTCGCCGACCAGCCGGCAGGCGCCACTGGCGTTCGGCGTGAAGATGACCGCGTACTCGTCCGGGTCGGCGCGGAAGAAGTCGAGCACCGCGCGTCGGGCCGACTCCACCAGCGAGCCCGCCGCCACGCTCGTGGGGTTCTCCGAGTGGGGGTTGCTGTAGAGGCCGGCGAGCAACCGGTCGTGGTGGGCGCGAACCTGCGCCTGGGCGGCCACCCCCGCTCCGGCGTAGTCGAGGTACACCTGCCCGTCGGTGTCCAGGTGCCGGTACTCGGTGGCACGCAGCTCGTCGATCCGGCCGGTGGCGGCGTACCCCGGCAGCGCCGTGGGGGAGGCGGGCGGCGTCGGGTCAGGACCCACGACGGGGATCCCGTCGGAGCAGGACCGCCCAGGCCGCGCCCAGGAAAAGCAGCACGAAACCGCCGAGCACCAGCCAGTCGACCCACACCGGCCGGGAGAAGCTGTCGCCGTACGTGGCCAGCAGCGGCGGGCCGAGCGGGGAGCCGCCGTCGCGCCAGAGCCGCTCCACCCCGGCGGTGTGCCCCAGGCCCTCGAACGCCCACCGGTTCGACATCGCGTAGCTGAGCCACTGACCGCCGACCGCCATCGCCGGCACCGGCAGGATCGCGCCGACGAACAGCACCTGTGGGAAGCAGAGCATCGGCAGCATGAGCGTCGCCTGGGCCGCGTCGGACACGGCCGCCGAGCAGAGCAGACCGAGGGCGAGCGCCGCCGCCGAAGAGAGCAGCAGTGTCGCGTACAGGGCGGCGAAGTCGGCGCCGCCGACCGGCGGCAGCCGGTCCATGCCGCGCAGCACCCCGAGCAGGGCCAGGTCCACCAGGGCCAGCAACGGCAGCAGCACCGCCACCTTCGCCAACAGGTACGGGACCAGCCGGACACCGGCCAGCCGCTCCCGGCGCAGGATCGGCAGCTCGGTGCAGATCTGGAGGAGCCCGTAGGTCAGCCCGAAGAAGAAGCCGCCGAACGCGATCCAGAACAGGATCATCACGGTCACCGTCGGGCTGGGTCTGGTCGGCTCGAACGCTCCCGGGCGGAACAACAGCGCGAACATGCCGAGCACCATCAGCGGCGAGCCGAGCAGGATCGCCAACGTCAGCCGGTTGCGGACGACGATCTCTGTGTTGCGCGCGGTGAGGACCGCCCACTGGCGCAGCCGGCCGACGCGCCGGGACGGCGTCGCGGCGACGTCACCCCGGCCGGGAGTACGGGGCGCCTGTTCGGCCGCGCGCTGCTCGGCGAAGCGATCGGGCCACTCGGCCGGCTGCGTCGCTTCGTCGAGCCGGAGGTGCACCTCGGCCAGGGACCGCAGGCCGAAGAACTCCCGGGCGGCGGTCGGGGTGCCGGTGAACGCCAACCGGCCCTGACGGGTCAGCACGACGACCCGGTCGCAGTGGTCCACGTCGGTGACCTGATGAGTGGTCAGTACGACGGTGGTGCCCGTGTCGGCGAGCGCGCGGAGCACCCGGAGCAGCTCCACGGCGATCGCCGGGTCCAATCCGGAGGTGGGCTCGTCCAGGAAGAACACGCCGGGTCGGGTGAGCAGCTCGACGGCGATGCTGGCGCGCTTGCGTTCACCGCCGCTGAGCAGGCCGACCGGCGTGGCGGCCCGGTCGGTGAGTCGCAGCTCGGCGAGCACCTCCGCGACCCGGTCGCCGATCTCGGCCGGCCCGGCGGTGGAGGGCAGGCGCAGTCGGGCCGCGTACCGCAGGGTGCGGGCCAGGGGCAGCTCGCGGTGGATGATGTCGTCCTGGGGAACGACACCGATGGTGCCGGCCGTGGTGTTGCCGTCGTACGTGACGGTGCCCGCCACCGGGCGCTGTACCCCGGCGAGGATCTCCAGCAGGGTGGTCTTGCCGGCGCCGCTGGCACCGATGATCGCGACCAACTCGCCCGGCGCGATGCTCACCGAGATGTCGGTCAGGATCTGGCGACCGCTCCGGACGCTCTGATCCAGCCCCTGAGCGGCGATGCCGACACCGGCGCGTGGGGGAGACGTGGTCTGCTCGGTCGTCATGTCGAGTGCTCGATCCGGTCGGGAGTGCTCCGCCTGAATATCGTGCCTCGCCGATGTTACTGAGCGGCCGCGCAGTGCGCCCGGAGTGGACGGACAGCGACAGTCGTCCGTTCAGCCGGTGGTGGTCCGTGCCTGTGCCGGCACCTGGAGGAGGTCGAGGCAGTTGCGCCACAACGTCTCCAGCTGGGTCGGATCGTTGAGCAATTTCGCGAGCAGGACCCGCCCCTCGATCTGCGCGAGTGCCGCTCGTATGGATCTGCCCGGCGGCGTTGATCATTTCGTGCGACCGTTGGCGTGTGATCAACACGAGGTTGGTCACCCGGAAGGAGACCCTGCCGTGGATCTGCCCGACGACCTGCTCACGTTGCTGCGCGAGCCGAGCACCTGCTTCGTCACGACGCTGATGCCCGACGGCTCGCCACAGCTCACCCAGACCTGGGTGGACACCGACGGCACGCACATTCTGATCAACACCGTGGAGACCCACCAGAAGACCCGGAACGTCCGGCGGGACCCACGGGTGGCGGTGGCGATCTCCGACCCGCAGAAGCCGGGTCGCTACCACGAGGTCCGAGGACGGGTGGTGCGCACCAGCACCGAGGGCGCCGCCGAGCACATCGACCAGTTGGCGCAGCGTTACCTCGGTGGGCCGTACCCGTGGTTCGGTGGCCAGGACCAGGTCCGGATCATTCTGACAATCGAGCCCGACCGGGTGCGGTCGATGGGCTGACAGCCGGCGGTGGGTATGAACGGCCCGGTCAGGGGAAGACCGGCCGTTCCACCGCCGAACAGGAGAGCCGGGATGAGAGCCGTCGTCTACACGGACGTCCGGACGGTCGCTGTGCGGGAGGTGCCCGACGCGACGCTGGAGGCGGAGACCGACGCGCTCGTCCGGATCACCTCCACCGCTTTGTGCGGTACCGACCTGCACATGTACGACGGTCGGACCAGCGCCGAGCCCGGCCTGGTGCTCGGTCACGAACCGCTCGGCGTGGTGCAGGAGGTGGGCGCCGCAGTGCAGACCGTCCGGCCGGGCACCCGGGTGGTGATCCCCACGCACCTGTTCTGCGGGACGTGTGTGATGTGTGCCCGCGGGCTCTCGGCGGCCTGTCTACGGGCCCGGGCCGAGGGGCCGGGCGCGGCGTACGGGTACGCGGGGATGGGTCCGTACCGGGGCGCGCAGGCCGACCTGCTGCGCGTGCCGTGGGCCGACGCCAACTGCGTGGCCCTCCCGGGCGAGCCGGGGGACGCCTACGAGGACGATTTCGTGCTGCTCGCCGACGCGTTCGTCACCGGGTGGCATGCCGCCGCCTCCCTCGCCGAGGTCGGGCCCGGTGACACCGTGGCGGTGTTCGGCGCGGGCACCATCGGTCTGCTGGGCGCCTACGCGGCGCTGCTCCGAGGCGCCCGGGTCGTGTACTCCGTCGACGGGGTCGACGCCCGACTCGACAAGGCCGGCGAGATCGGTGCCGTGCCGGTCGACTTTCGCCGGGGCGACCCGGTCGAGCAGATCCGCGCCGACCGGGCCCGGACCGGGCTGCCGCTCGGCGAGGAAAAACTGGGTGGGGTCGACAAGGTCATCGACGCGGTCGGGTTCCAGGCCCGCGACCGGGAGCACCCCGCTCGGGAGCGTCCGAACCAGGTGATCGCCGATGCGGCCCGGCTGGTCAACCCGGCGGGTGCGATCGGGGTCGCGGGCGTCTATCCGGACCGGGACCCGCACCCCGGTCCCGGCGCGGACGGTCACGAGAACCTGGTCGCGCCCTGGGGTGCGCTGTTCAGCAAGGGGGTCGCGGTCCGGTTCGGTCGCACCCACGACCGCCGCTACACGGTCCTGCTGCGGGACCTGGTCGTCGCGGGTCGGGCGCGGCCCAGCGTGATCGTCACCCACCACGGCACTCTGGCCGACGCCCCCGAGTTGTACCGCCGCTTCGACCGCCGGGAGGACGGGGTGATCAAGGCGGTGCTGCGCCCGTCCTGACCCGTCGACGCGGGAGGGCGGTGGCGCAACCGGGCCGATCCGCACTTAAGGGACGTTAAGTCGCACGTCCCCCTCCTGGTCGCGCACCTGACGAGACGATCACCGTCGATCGGGCCTCAGGACCGAGGCGTGGGTCACACCGTCGGCCATCGGTCGTCATCGCGTCGTGGGTGCGACGCCGGAGTCCTGGTCGAATCAAGATCACTCGATGACGACGAGAACGCCCGCCCGCCGCCCGGCAGTGGATCGTGCCTGGTGGCGGGCCTGTCGAGGATGATCCGAGCCGATCGCGCCGTCGCGCTACATTTGACAACGTTGCCACCGGCAGGCCAAGGTGCCCGAAGGGGCTCTTGAGGTAGCAGTGACAGGCGAATACTCTGCTACGTCTATATTGCCGGATTGTTACTTTTTCAACAGCCCCTCGCCTTGCGGATGGCCCTCCGGCCGCAATACGTTGCCGTCAACAACAAAACCAAGTGAAGGTTCAACCTTCCGGAGGCAACCGATGACGTTGGCGAGGTGGTACGAGCAATGAGCAACGTGCCGACCCTCCTTGAGATGCGCTCCATCACCAAGGAGTTCCCCGGAGTCAAGGCCCTCTCCGACGTCAACCTGGTGGTTCGCGCCGGCGAGATCCATGCCATCTGCGGCGAGAACGGTGCGGGCAAGTCCACCCTGATGAAGGTCCTCAGCGGGGTGTACCCACACGGCACCTACGACGGCAAGATCATCTACCAGGGGTCGGAGAGCAAGTTCTCCGACATCCGGGCCAGTGAGAACGCCGGCATCGTGATCATCCACCAGGAGCTCGCGCTCATTCCAGGGATGTCGATCGCCGAGAACATCTTCCTCGGCAACGAACCGCGCAAGCGGGGCGCGATCGACTGGAAGGCCGCGAACCGGATGGCGCTGGACCTGATGGCCCGGGTCGGTCTGGAAGAGGACCCGGACACCCTGATCAAGGACATCGGGGTCGGCAAGCAGCAGCTCGTCGAGATCGCCAAGGCGTTCGCCAAGGACGTGAAGCTGCTCATCCTCGACGAGCCCACTGCGGCGCTCAACGAGGCCGACTCCAAGCACCTGCTGGACCTGCTGCGCGGGTTCCGCTCCCGCGGCATCACCTCGATCATGATCTCGCACAAGCTGAACGAGATCGAGGCGATCGCCGACCAGATCACCATCCTGCGCGACGGCCGGACCGTGGAGACCCTCGACGTCAAGGCGGACGGGGTCGACGAGGACCGGATCGTGCGGGGCATGGTCGGCCGCGAGCTGAGCAGCCGGTTCCCGGACCACACCCCGAAGATCGGCGACGTCTTCTTCGAGGTCCGCGACTGGAACGTCCGGCACCCGATCTCCGCCGAGCGGCAGGTCTGCAAGAACGAGAGCTTCGTGGTGCGCCGCGGCGAGATCGTCGGCTTCGCCGGTCTCATGGGCGCGGGCCGCACGGAACTCGCGATGAGTGTCTTCGGCCGCTCCTACGGGGTGTTCGAGTCGGGCACGATCATCAAGGACGGCAAGGAGATCGTGCTGAAGTCGGTGGCGGATGCCATCGACAACGGCCTCGCCTACGTCAGCGAGGACCGCAAGGCGATCGGCCTCAACCTGCTCGACGACATCAAGACGTCGACGGTGGCCGCCAAGCTGTCCAAGATCACGCATCGCGGCGTCCTGAACGAGGTCGAGGAATACCAGGCTGCGGAGTCGTACCGCAAGGAGTTGCGGACCAAGGCCCCGACGGTCGACGAGAGCGTCTCCAAGCTCTCCGGCGGCAACCAGCAGAAGGTCGTCCTGGCCAAGTGGATGTTCACCGACCCGGACCTGCTGATCCTCGACGAGCCGACGCGCGGCATCGACGTGGGTGCCAAGTACGAGATCTACGGCATCATCCAGCGGCTCGCCGACCAGGGGAAGGGCGTCATCGTCATCTCCTCGGAGCTGCCTGAGCTGATCGGGCTGTGCGACCGCATCTACACCGTGTTCGAAGGCGCCATCACGGGCGAGATCGCCCGGGCCGACGCCACCCCGGAAACCCTCATGAAGCAGATGACCTCGACGAAGAAGATGGCCACACGATGAGCCGATTGAAGGACCTTCAGAAGAACCTGTTCGGAGGCACCACCTCCAACGCTCGCCAGTTCGGAATGATCTTCACCCTGGTGGCGATCGTCGTCCTGTTCCAGATCCTGACGGACGGCCTCACCCTGCGGTCGGACAACCTGATCGCGCTGTTCCAGCAGAACTCGTACATTCTGATTCTGGCCATCGGCATGCTCATGGTGATCGTGGCCGGGCACATCGACCTCTCGGTCGGCTCAGTCGCGGCCTTCGCCGGCATCCTGGTCGCCAAGTCGATGACCGAGTGGGACCTTCCCTGGCCCGCTGCCATCGTGTTCGGCCTCGCCATCGGCGCGGCGATCGGCGCCTGGCAGGGCTTCTGGGTGGCCTACATCGGCGTGCCGGCGTTCATCGTCACCCTGGCGGGCATGCTGCTCTTCCGGGGCGGCAACCAGTTCATCGGTAACGCCAGCACCGTCCCGGTGCCGGAGGGCTTCCGGGAGATCGGCTCCGGCTTCCTGCCCGAGTTCGGCCCGAACACCGGCTACAACAACGCCACGCTGCTCCTCGGCCTGGCCGCGGCGTTGGCGGTGGTGTGGCGCGAGATCCAGGCCCGCAAGACCCGACGGGCGATGGACGCCGACCCGGCACCCATGTGGATCTCCATCCTGCGGATGGCCATCATGGTCGGCGTGATCGCCTTCGCGGCGCTGCGCTTCGCCAGCGGTCGCGTCGGCACCAGCTTCCCGATCTCCGGCATCATCCTGCTGGTCCTGGTCATCGCGTACTCCTTCTACACCCGCAACACGGCCGGTGGCCGGCACATCTACGCGGTGGGCGGCAACTCCCGGGCGGCCGAGCTGTCCGGTGTGAAGCTCAAGCGGGTCAACTTCTTCGTCATGATGAACATGTCCGTCCTGGCTGCCCTGGCCGGCATGATCTTCGTGGCCCGTTCGGCGGCCTCCGGACCGCAGGACGGCAACGGCTGGGAACTGGACGCCATCGCCGCCGTCTTCATCGGTGGCGCGGCCGTCGCCGGCGGTATCGGCACCATCAGCGGCTCCATCGTCGGTGGTCTCGTCATGGCCGTGCTCAACAACGGCCTCCAGCTCATGGGTGTCGGCACCGACCGCGTCCAGATCATCAAGGGTCTGGTCCTGCTGCTGGCTGTCGCGATCGACGTCTACAACAAGAGCCAGGGGCGCTTCTCCATCATCGGGAGCCTGATGCGGCCGTTCCGCCGCGAGGACTCCGCCCCACCCGCCTCACCGCCGGACGCGGAGCGCGAGCCCGCCAAGGCAGCGGTGTCCGGCTGACGGCCACCGACCTCTCTACCCGCCTCACCATCCAGAAAGGCAAGTCCTCACCATGCGTAAATTCTTCGGCACTTCGGTGGTGGCCATCAGCGCCGCCGCGATGCTGGCCCTCGCCGGCTGCGGTTCCGGCCGCGACGGCGACAGCGGCTCCGGCGGCGAGGCCGCCAAGGGCTTCCCGGCGAACTCGCTGATCGGCGTGGCCCTGCCGGCCAAGACCTCGGAGAACTGGGTCCTCGCCGGTGACCTGTTCAGCAACGGTCTCAAGGAGGCCGGCTTCCAGGGTGACGTGCAGTACGCCGGCGCGTCGACCACCGTCGCCGACCAGCAGGCTCAGATCACCGCCATGGTCACCAAGGGCGCCAAGGTCATCGTCATCGGCGCGACCGACGCCGCGCAGCTGTCGACCCAGGTCGCGGCGGCCCACACGGCCGGTGTGAAGGTCATCGCCTACGACCGGCTCATCACGAACACCCCGGACCTCGACTACTACGTCGCCTTCGACAACTTCAAGGTCGGCCAGCTCCAGGGCCAGGCCCTGCTGGACGGCATGAAGGCCAAGAAGCCGAACGGCCCGTACAACATCGAGCTGTTCTCCGGCTCGCCGGACGACAACAACGCCGGTGTCTTCTTCAACGGCGCGATGGACGTGCTCAAGCCGGAGATCGACAAGGGCAACGTCGTCGTCGCCTCGGGTCAGAAGGACGTCAAGCAGACCGCCATCCAGGGCTGGAAGGCCGAGGGTGCGCAGGCCCGCATGGACCAGCTGCTGACCTCGACCTACGGCAACAAGGAGCTGGACGGCGTCCTCTCCCCGAACGACACGCTGGCCCGCGCCATCCTGACCTCGGTCAAGGGTGCTGGCAAGCCGACCCCGGTCGTCACCGGCCAGGACTCCGAGGTCGAGTCGGTCAAGTCGATCGTCAAGGGCGAGCAGTACATGACGATCAACAAGGACACCCGCAACCTGGTGAAGGAGACCATCAACATGGTCAAGGCTCTCCAGGCCGGCGACAAGCCGCAGGTGAACGACACCAAGTCCTACAACAACGGCAGCAAGGTCGTCGACACGTACCTGCTCCCGCCGGTCGCCGTCACCAAGGCGAACGCGGCTGAGGCGTACGCCAACGACCCGAAGCTCGCGCCGCTCACCAAGTAATCACCGCACGGTAGGTAGCAACGCCGATGGGTCCCGGGTCTCCTCTACCGGGACCCATCGTCGTCCCTGCACCCCCGCACCAACCGGCCTCGACCCGGAAGGAGGTCTGACCGTGGCGACACCAGTACGGGCCAGGCCAGCCGGCGTCGGCCGCAACGCGGAAACCCCGCTGCCGGCGCTCCCCGGCGCCAGCCAGGAGGAGATCCGGCGGCAGAACCTCGGCGCTGTGCTGCGCTACGTCCACCTGCACGGACCGACGTCCCGCGCCGAGCTGACCAGCCGGCTCGGCCTCAACCGAAGCACCATCGGCGCCCTCGCGGCCGACCTGGTCACCAGCGGCCTGGTCACCGAGGATGCGCCGGCCACCACCCGCCGCGCCGGCCGACCCTCACTCGTGGTCAGCCCTCGCTCCGACCGGGTCTACGCACACGCGTTGAGCATCGACGCGGACCGGCTGCGTGCCGCCCGGGTCGGCCTGGGCGGGCAGATCCTCGATCTGCGGGAGATCCCTCGCCCCAGCGGCATGTCGGCGATCGACGCCGTCGGACCCCTCGGCGACCTGGTCCGTGACATGGAACGCTCCGTGGCCGGCGACGGCCTGCTGGTCGGCGGTGCCGCGGCGGTCACCGACACCACTCGCGACCCGGACGGCAGGCTCCGGATCGCCAGCATCGACGCGACGCTCGGCGTCGCGCTGGAGGCGGAGTTCAGCACCGGGCCTGGTTTCGTCGCCGGCGACCTGGCGGACATCGCCGGCCTGGCCGAGCACGCCAGGGGCGTCGCGGTCGGCATCGACGACGTCATCTACCTGCACGGAGACCTGGGCATCAGCGCCGGCATCATCGTCGGCGGCCGACTGGTGATCGGTCACCGGGGCCACAGCGGCAAGGTCGGCCACATGGTCGTCAACCCCAACGGCCTGCCGTGCGGCTGCGGTTCACGCGGCTGCTGGGAAACCGAGATCTCCGAAGCCGCGCTGTTGCGGCACGCCGGCCGTGATCCGAGCGACCGCGCGGCGGTGGCCGAGGTCCTGCGCGCCGCGGCGGCCGGCGACCCGACCGCCCGCGCGGCGGTCGAGCAGGTGGCGGACTGGCTCGGCTTCGGCGTGGCGAACCTGGTCAACGTGGTCAACCCGGACGCCGTGGTGTTCGGTGGCTCGCTGCGCGACATCTTCACCGCCGGTGCGGACGTGGTCCGGGACCGGCTCGACACCATGCCGCTGCCCGCCTCCCGCGAGCACCTGCGGTTGCGCGCGGCGGCGCTCGGCCGCGACGCCGTTCTGATCGGCGCCGCCGAGTTGGCGTTCGACAAACTCCTGGCCGACCCGTTGAACGTCGGCGTCGCAGGCCAGGTCGGGACCGCCGACCCCGAGTAGCCGCGACTGTCCACCGGCGTGCGATCCAACGTCTGCCGCGACGCGCCCCCACGGGCGTTTCCGTACGCGCTATCGTACGTTGTACGGTAACGGGGACACGGTTTCAGGAGGGGAGCGCTCTGATGACAGGAGCCGACGCGATCGTGGCGCACGGGTTGCGCAAGCGGTATCGGGACCGGTACGCGCTGGACGGGTTCGACCTGCGGGTGCCGCGGGGAACCGTGTGCGGCCTGCTCGGCCCGAACGGGGCTGGCAAGACCACCTCGGTACGGATCCTCACCACCCTGCTTCGACTCGACGAGGGTCGTGCCGAGGTGGCCGGATTCGACGTGACCAACCAGGCCGATCAGGTGCGCTACCGCATCGGGCTGGTAGGACAGCATCCCGCGCTCGACGAGGCGCTGAGCGGCCGGCAGAATCTGGTGCTCTTCGGCCGGCTGTTTCACCTGGGCCGCCGCCGGGCCCGTCAAAGGGCGGTCGAGCTGCTGGAACGCTTCGGTCTCGCCGACGCCGCCGAGCAGCCGGTGAGCACGTACTCCGGCGGCATGCGCCGACGGCTCGACCTGGCGGCCGGCATGATCCTGGCTCCCGCGGTCCTCTTCCTCGACGAGCCCACCACCGGGCTGGACCCGCGTGGCCGCAACGAGGTGTGGGAGTCGGTTCGGGAGTTGGTGCGTACCGGCACCACAGTGCTGCTGACCACCCAGCAACTGGACGAGGCCGACCAGCTCGCCGACCGGATCTCGGTGGTCGAGGCTGGCCGGGTGATCGCCGAGGGAACTCCGGACGACCTCAAGACCCGGCTCGGCGGCGATCGCATCGAGGTGGTCGTCGCGGCACCGACCGACCTTCCCGCCGCCGTCGCCCAGATACGCCGGGCGGCCGACGACGAACCGACTGTCGACGTGGACCGACGGATGGTGAGCGTCCGGGTCGGCCACCAGGCCGGTGCGCTCGTCGACGTGTTGCGGGCACTCGACGCCGTGAACGTCCCGGTGGCGGACGTCGCGCTGCGCCGCCCAACCCTGGACGACGTGTTCCTGCACCTCACCGGCCACCGGGCGGCGACCGCGGAGGTGGCGGCATGAGCGCGGTGAGCATGCCGGCCCGGCCGGTGGATCTGACGCCCGGCCGGCCCACCATCGTGGCCGACAGCGGCACGTTGATCTGGCGCGCCCTGGCCCGGTGGCGACGCGATCCCGGCCCGCTGGTCGCCTCGCTCGGCTTCAACATCCTGATCGTGCTGATGTTCGCCTACCTGTTCGGTGGCGCGTCGCAGGTGCGCGGCGGTGGGAGCTACCGAGAGTTCCTGATGCCGGGAATGTTCGTGATGACCATGGTCTTCGGCATCAGTCTCACCACGATCGCCGTTGCCGAGGACCTGGAGCGCGGGCTGACCGACCGGCTCCGATCGATGCCCCTCTCACCGCTGGCGCCGCTGGCGGCCCGGGCGGTGGCCGACATGCTGTTCGCGCTGGTCACCCTCGGGGTCCTGCTGCTGACCGGTCTCGCGATCGGGTGGCGGCCACACAATGGGGTCGGTGCCACGCTGGCGGCGGTGGGGTTGATCCTGCTGCTGCGCTTCGCCCTGATCTGGGTCGGCATCTTCCTCGGGTTGGTCACCCGCGGGCAGGCGGCCGTGGTGGCCGTGCAGACCCTGGAGTTTCCGCTCGGCTTCCTCTCCAACGCGTTCGTCGCACCGTCCACAATGCCCGCCTGGCTCGGTGCGGTGGCCGCGTGGAACCCGCTGTCGGCGACCGTCGGTGCCACCCGTGAGCTGTTCGGCAACCCCGGTTGGGGCGGCGACTCCTGGGCGGCCCAGCACTACCCGGTGCTGGCGGTGCTCTGGCCGCTCGTGCTGGTCGCGGTCTTCCTGCCGCTCTCGGTGGCCCGGTACCGACGGCTGGCCGGCTGAGCCCGAACGGACGCGGGGTTCGACTCTCTCCGGGCCCGATCGGTGTCGGTGGCCGTCGTTAGGCTCACCGGCGTGGATGTGCACCGACTCGATCGGGCCCAGGCGCGGCGGATCGCCATCCGGGCCCAACTGCTGGCCACTCCGCGTCCGACCGACCTGCTGACCGTGGTCCACCAGTTGACGCTGGTGCAGATCGACCCGACCGCCGCCGTCGCGCCCAGCGCCGATCTCGTCTGCTGGAGCCGGCTCGGCTCGTCGTACCAGCCAGCGCACATGCGCGAGGCCCTCGAACGGGACCGGACGCTCTTCGAGCACCACGCGATGGTGCGGCCGATGGACGACCTGGGGCTCTTCCTCGCCGAGATGGTGGCCTCGCCCGGTCATGAGCGCCACCGCGAGTGGCTGCGCGCCAACGACTCGTTCCGACGCGACGTGCTCGACCTGCTCGGCCGCCGTGGCCCACTGCTCTCCCGTGACATCCCGGACACCTGCGTCGTGCCCTGGCCGTCCTCCGGTTGGACGAACAACCGCAACGTCACCCAGATGCTGGAGTTTCTGGTCCTGCGCGGCGAGGTCGCGATCGCGGGCCGCCAGGGGCGGCAGCGGCTCTGGGACGTCGCGGAGCGGGTCTATCCGTCCGGGGT
Source organism: Micromonospora sp. NPDC050795 (assembly GCF_044456785.1). Lineage (NCBI taxonomy): Bacteria > Bacillati > Actinomycetota > Actinomycetes > Micromonosporales > Micromonosporaceae > Micromonospora > Micromonospora sp. NPDC050795. The sequence continues at coordinate 182,388 of NZ_JBITGE010000009.1, forward strand.
GCCCGTCATCGAGCTGGAGCAGGCGCGCCGGCTTCGCAACGAGCGGCGGCTGCGGGCTTTGGGCATCGCCCGGCGGAAGGCGGTCATCGTTCCCGGAGAGCCCGCCGAGGTCGGTGACGCGGGGGAGCCGGCGGTGATCGAGGGCGTCGTGGGGGAGTGGCGGGTGGATCCGGCCGCGCTCGGGCAACCCTTCACCGGGCGTACGGCGTTGTTGTCACCGTTCGACCGGCTGGTGCACGACCGGGTCCGCCTCGCTGACCTCTTCGAGTACGAGTACGTGCTGGAGATGTACAAGCCCAGGGCGAGTCGACGGTGGGGTTACTTCGCGCTGCCGATCCTGCACGGCGACCGGCTGGTCGGAAAGGTGGACGCCACTGCCGAGCGTCGGCGCGGCATGTTCACCGTGCACGCCATCCACGAGGACGTGCCGTTCACCCCGGAGGTGACCCGGGCCGTGCACGAGGAGGTGCGCGACCTGGCGTCCTGGCTGTCGCTAACCGTCGAGGGCGTGCGCTGACGGGTGATCGCCGAGCCCCGTGGCCCCGGCGATCACCCGCCGTCGAGCTAGGCGATCCGGCGCACCCGGCGAATGGCGAGGTAGAGCAGCAGGAAGGCCAGAGCGACGAAGATGCCGGTCTCGATGCCCTGGAACAGCCAGAACCGGTCCGCCGGTTGGTAGAGCTGCCAGTTGTACGCGCCCGGTTCGAGGCCCAACTCGGCCCCGCAGACCCGACCGTCCGGCCCTTTCCCGCCCGTTGGGCACTGGATCCGGCCGTCCGAGACCAACTCCCCGTCGGGGTTACGGATGCCCTGGGCGAGGACCCAGTCCCCCCGGCTGATCTCCGGCGGCCCTTCCCCCTCGATGGGGAAGGTCTGGGTGCGGGCCGGCTGGTAGTGCGGTCGGGCCAGGATCGCCACAGCCGCCCGTATCCCGATGTACCCGGCGAGGGTGATGCCCATGGCGGGCAGCATCCGCTTCCAGACGGTGCCGACGAAGACGCCGAGCGCGACGGCGAAGAGGGTGTAGCCGATCGGCGCGACGCCCTGCAGGTCGAAGACGATCACGCCGAACCGACCCTCGAACGCGGCCTGGGTGAGCGGGTCGACCCACCACGACATGCCCAGCCCGTAGACCGCCGCGAGGAGCACGACCGCCGCGCCCACCAGCCCGAACTTCACCACGGCCCAGCGGGTCCGGCCGACGCCCTGGGTCCAGACGAACCGGTGCGTGCCCTGCTCCACCTCGCGGGCGACGAGCGGGGCACCCCAGAACAGGCCGACAAGCGCCGGCAGGGTGATCAGCAGTACGGCCACCAGGTTCAGGCTGCCGTACTTGTTGCTGAAGCGGTGGAACCCCGCGTCGCAGGTCTCCCGGGTCGCCTGCGTCACGTCGGCGCGGGCGAGTTGGCTGGCACAGTCGGTCAGCCCGAGGTCGGCGAAGGTGTGCCGCATCGCGATGCCGATCGGCACCAGCAGGGCGGCGAGCGCGGCGAGCGCCAGCAGCGTGTAGAACGCCTGCTTGCGGTGTTGCCGCCAGGTCAACCAGATCATGCTGCCACCCCCCACTCGCTGTGACTGGTCTTCGTGGTGCCGTCGGCCAGGTAGGCCAGCACGACGTCCTCCAGGCTGACGTCGCGGACCGTCCAGGCCGGATCGGTGACCGGCCCGTCGACGCGGACCAGCAGAGTGGACTGCCGGTCGGTGTGACTGGCCCGCACCACTGCGGCGACGCCCCCGATGACGCCGCCGTCGTGTCGTGGCCCGACGAGCTGCCGGTGCTCGGCGACCAGGTCGTCGACCGCGCCGGTGAGCTGCACCTGGGAGGCGTTCAGCACGATCAGGTAGTCACAGACCCGCTCCAGGTCGGCCAGCAGGTGCGAGGAGAGCAGGACGGTGGTGCCCGACTCCGCGACGCTGCCCATCAGCGACTGGAGGAACTCCCGTCGCGCCAGCGGGTCGAGACTGGCGACCGGCTCGTCGAGCAGCAGCAGCCGCGGCTGCTTCGCCAGCGCCAGGGCCAGCGCGACCTGGGCCCGTTGACCGCCGGAGAGCTTGCCGACCGGCTTGTCCGGCGGGATGCCGAGCTGTGCCAGCCGCTGGCGGGCCAACGCCGCGTCCCACCGCTTGTTCAGCTTGCCGCCGGCCACGACCAACTCGGCCGCCGTGAAGTCCCGGTACAGCGGGGTGTCCTGGGCGACGAAGCCGATGTCGGCCAGGCCCTCGGTGTCGCCGTACGGGGACCGGCCGAACACCCGGACCGCACCGGCGTCGGGCTTGAGCAGCCCGACGGCCACGTGCAGCAGCGTGCTCTTGCCCGCGCCGTTCGGCCCGACCAACGCGGCGATCCGACCGGCCGGCAGTTGCAGCGAGCAGTCCCGCAACGCCCAGGTGCTGCCGTACCGTTTGCCGAGCCGGTCTGCTTCCAAGACCATGTCCATTCCGTGTCCTCTCGTTCCGTTCACGCCACCGCTTCGCGATCGCGATAGCTTGCGGTGCCTGATGCTTCGTTCGCCCTGCTCGCTCACGCAGGCTCCTTCTGTTGGGCGTCGTCGGCGAGGGTGGCGCGCAGCGTCGTCTCCACCAGGGCGATGACGTCCTCCGCGGTGAGCCCGGCCGCCTGCGCCCGGTGCAGCCACGCGACCAGGTCGTCGCGCAGCTCGGCCTGGTTGGGCAGGGACGCGCCGGCCAACGTGCGCTGGACGAACGTGCCCACCCCGGGTCGGCCGCCGACCAGACCCTCGATCTCCAACTCCCGGTACGCCTTCAGCACCGTGTTCGGGTTGATCGCCAGGGATTGCGCGACGTCCCGGACCTTCGGCAACTGGTCGCCCGGCGTCAGCAGGCCAACCCGTAGCGCCTGTTTCACCTGCTGCACGAGCTGCATGTAGGTGTTCACCTTCGACCGGCTGTCCAGTACGAACTCGATCACTCCCGATGATCCTTCCTGTTGTCCTACGACAGTAGGACTAATAGACAGCTTCATCGGTGGCCCACCGGCTGTCAAGCCCGAAGGGGCGCGTTCTGTTCGGGCGCGGCGCGTCTCGCCCGGCGCGCCGCGTTGGGTGCCGGGGGCGCATCGAGCCCTGCCGGGCGGGCCGACCCAGGTGGCACCGGCAGGCCACCGGTTGGCACCCAAGGGTCAGCCCCCGGGGAAGGGACCGGCAGCGAACCGCGTGGACGGGAGGTGTTCGATGGTCACCAACGAACTGACGACGTCGAGGGCGACTCCACTACAGGCCGCTCGCGCCCGGGGCCGCGTACGCGGGCGGTTGATCCTGCTCGGGCCGGCGTTCGTCGCCGCCGTCGCGTACGTCGACCCCGGCAACTTCGCCACCAACTCCGCCGCCGGGGCCCGCTACGGCTACCTGCTGGTCTGGGTCGTGGTGGTGGCGAACCTGATGGCGATGCTGGTGCAGACGCTCACCGCGAAGCTCGGTCTGGCCACCGGGCGCAGCCTGCCCGAGCTGTGCCGGGAACACCTGCCCCGACCGGTGAACCGGGTGATGTGGGTGCAGGCCGAGTTGGTGGCCATGGCCACCGACCTGGCCGAGGTGATCGGTGGCGCGGTCGCCCTGTACCTGCTCTTCGGCATCCCCCTGCTGCCCGGCGGCATCATCATCGGCACTGCAGCCTTCGCCGTGCTGGCGTTGCGCTCGCGCGGGTACCGCGCCTTCGAGGTCGCCATCGCCGTCCTGCTCGGCGTGATCGTGCTGGCCTTCGCCGCCAACCTGCTCGCCTCCGGCTCCGATCCCGGCTCGGCCATGGCCGGCATGGTGCCGCGCCTACAGGGCACTGACAGCGTGCTGTTGGCCGCCGGCATCCTCGGCGCGACAGTCATGCCGCACGTCATCTACGTGCACTCCGCGCTCACCCGCGATCGCATCCCCGCCGCCGACGACAGCGAGCGTCGGATCCTGTTCCGCGGCCAGCGCACCGACGTGCTGCTCGCCCTGAGCGCCGCCGGCGTGGTCAACCTCGCCATGCTGCTGATCGCCGCGGCCAGCTTCCGTGGTGGCGGCCCGGGAGGTGCGGACAGCCTGGAGGGGGTGCACGCCGGGCTCGGTCAGACCATCGGGACCGCCGCCGCGTTCGGCTTCGCCGTCGCCCTGTTGGTCTCGGGGCTCGCCTCGACGAGCGTCGGCACCTACGCCGGAGAAGTGATCATGCAGGGCTTCCTGCGGCGGCGGGTTCCGCTGCTGCTGCGTCGGCTGGTCACCCTGCTGCCCGCGCTGGCCGTGCTCGCCATCGGCCTCGACCCCACCCGGGCGCTCGTGTTGTCACAGGTCATCCTCAGCTTCGGCATCCCGTTCGCGCTGATCCCGGTGGTCGCCTTCACCCGCCGACGCGACCTGATGGGCAACCTGGTCAACCACCCGTTGACCACCGCCGCCGCGTCCCTGGTGGCCGTGCTGGTGGTCGCGCTGAACGCCTTCCTGCTCTGGCAGGTCGTCGCCGGGTGAGTAGGCCGATCACGGGTGCACAACCCCGTCAACCAGATCGATCAACCGACTGGACCCAGCCCACCGGTCGAACGCGACGCTCAGGCCAGGTGGTCGCCTGTGCCTCGCAGAAGGGTGATGACGTCTCCGACCGTCCGGCGGCCCTCAGGGGTCGGCATGATCGGCCAGTCATGGATCATTCCCTCGCCGATGTGCAGGTGGAGATCGGTCCCGGTCACCTTCTCGGCCCGGTCTCGGAGCAGGACGGCATCGGGGAAGAGGACGTCGCGTGTGCCGGCGTACACGTGGACGAGTCCCAGATCTTCCAGGTGACCGTTCAGTGGACTGATCTGCGGGTGCGAAGGATCGGCTGGGACTGCCCAGCGGGCCGCGAGAACTCGGATGTGCTCGAGATTCAGCAGCGGGTCGTGAGGTGCGATGTCGGCGATCTTCGGATTGGTGAAGGTCAGGTCGAGGGCGGGTGAGATCAGAACGGTGACATCCGGCCGCCGGTCTTGTGCGGTCAGGGCCTGGAGCACGGACAAGGCGATGTTCCCGCCCGCTGAATCACCGATCAGGGCGGTCGGTCCCTGCTTCTGGACGTGCTGGGACAGGCGCCGCATGACCGGAAGGACGTCGGCGTGGGTGGCGGTGGGCAGGCGCGGGTACAGGGGCAGGACGACTTCGCGGCCGGATTCGACGGCGATCCGGGCGGCCAGCCTCCAGTGCTGCCTGGTGATGGGGGCGGCCCAGGCGCCGCCGTGGATGTAGACGGCGTAGCGCGGTATCGGATTGGAGGGCGTCAGCCGATAGACGGTCCAGCCTTCGAACTCCTCCCGCCGAACCGTGACCCCCGGCAGACGCGGCGGGGTCGGGTTGGTCACTTCGGCGAGGAACCGGTCGGGCTTGAACTGTCGCTCCTTCACTCCCGCCACGCGCAGCAGACCGACAACGGCTCGGCTGGTCAGGCTGGGGCTCACGGGTTCACGACCCGGTAGGAGCCGGAGCGTACGTCGTCCGGCAGGGCGGGACCGCTGGTGCTCCAGCCGAACGTGTCGCGCGCCTTGTCCGAGGTGATGCGCGCCGAGGATCCGAGCAACGCGGCCATCGGCCCCATGGCGCTCTCGGCCTGTTCGGCGGTGATCGAGGTCGCGGTGGTTCCGGTCAGGTCCGCGATCGCCTCGGCAAGCTCGCGGAAGGTGAACTGTCGCGGTCCGGCCGCGTTGTAGGTGCCCGCCACCGGGCGCTCCAGCGCCGCCAGATACAGGCGGGCGAGGTCGTCCACGTGCACCGGGGTCCACTCGTTGTCGCCGGCGTCGATGTAGGTGGCCGCGCCCGACTGGGTCGCGGCGCCGATCAGACTGGTCAGCAGCAGGGAACCCCCGCGACCATAGACCAGACCCGCGCGGATGATGATGCTGTTCAGGCCCGCCGCCTCGCGCACCAGCCGCTCGCCGACGAGCTTGAATGGCTGCAGGCCCGGCTCCGGCAGTTCGGCGTCCTCGTCGCGGGGATGGGTGGGGTCGAGCCCGTAGACCAGGTTCGTGCTGGTGTAGAGGAACGGCTTGCCGGTTCCCGCCGCGCCCGCCCCACGGGTCAGCGCCTCCACGGCAGCGGCCTCTGCCCTGATCGCGTCCTCGCCGCCGAAATAGTCGACAGCGGTGTGCACCACCGCATCGGCTTCCGCCGCAGCCTTCTCAAGGAGCGCGGTGTCGGTCAGGTCGCCGAGCAGAGGAGTCCCGCCCGCCTTCGTCATCTTGGCTGCTGATTGCGGGGACCGGGTCAGCGCTACTACTTCGTGGCCCGCGGCGACGACGTGTTCGACGAGCACCGAGCCCAGGTAGCCGGTGCCGCCGGTAATGAGGATCTGCATGTTCTCTCCAGAGCCGAGCCGACGGTGAAACGGATGGATCATCCGTTTGCCAACTGTAGCACGAAGCGGATGAGCCATCCGTTTCGCCGTCCAGAGCTGCCCGCTCGGGGGCTACGGACACAGGCTGGGCAAATGGAGCTGTTATCCGCTTATGCTGGAGGAGTGACCGCTTCGCCGCCCCGTAAGGACGCAGTACGCAACCGCCAGCGAATCATCGAGATCGGCCGGACGTTGGTCGCGGACGGCACCCCGATTCAGCTGAACGAGGTGGCACGCGCTGCCGGCGTTGGCGTCGCCACGGTGTACCGGCACTTCCCGACGCCTCAGGCGCTGATCGAGGCGGTGTCGGTGGACGGGCTTGAGGCGCTGATCCGGGCCGCCGAACGGGCCGTGCGGCAGGACGACCCGTGGACCGCCTTCCGTGATTTTCTGGTCGGGGTCGTGGACGCGCAACTACTCGATGTCGCCCTGTCCTCGGTGCTGTCCACGCCCACGGCCACCCTGCCGGGCACAGCGCACCTGCTCGACGAGCTGTCCTCGTTGTTCGACAAACTGTTCGTACGGGTCAGGGCGGCAGGCTTGCTGGCGCCCGGCATCACGCTCGCCGACATGACGCCACTGATGTGTGGGGTCGCCTTCTCGGCCAGGATGCATGCCGATTCGCAACAGCAGCAAGCCGCAGCCGGTCGCCACTACCTCGATGTCGTACTGAACGGGATCCGGACCCGCTGAGCGCCAGGGGATCGAAACCTGACCTCACGCGTCACGTCCGACGGCCCTCGTCGCGGGCGGGAATCTCCTGGAGCTGTTCGAGGGCATCCGCCGGGTTGGCGTCGGCAGGCAGGGACGTCACCTCCTCCAGCGTGCCCGCCGGAAGGGCGCCCTGCTCGGCCAGGTCCGCCTCGGACGCTTCGGGGTCGACGTCACCGGACACCCGGTCCGGTGGCCCGTAGTCGACGGCGCTTCGCCGTTGTTCCTGGGCATCCGCCTCCGGAGGAGGGAACGTTTCACCCTGATCATCCCGGTACGTGCTCATCGGAGCCTCCCACCCGGCGGGTGTCGACATGCCGCCGGGCCGCTGCCTACCCGCCAGCGCCCCAGTCAGGCCGGCACGCCGGTCGAGATCTCGGCAGTTTCCGGGATGGTGCCTCCGCGGCGGCGGAAGCAGCGCCATCGCGGTAGGTGCGCGGATCTTGAGAGGGGTACGGCGTCATGCGCGCCGGCAGTGAGCAGCTGTCGGATTCCGCACCCTGGTGGGTGCTGCCAGGTCGACCGGGGCCGGGCCGCCCGAGCAGGCCAACGCGCCGACCTCGCCGGCAGCGAGGATGGGCGCCGATGCGGTACCGGTCAGCGCCAGCGGCCCGGCCACTCGGGCCCCCACCATCGTGACGTGGTTGGTGGCGCCGGTCAGCAGGTAACCCTCGGCGGTCAGTCGGCACTCGCCTCGGGCGTCGTTCGCCGGCGGGTACCGGCGGCCAGCCCCAGCGCCAGCAGCACGCACACCGCGCCGACCAGAAAGAGCAGCGACGCGGTCGGCTGGCCCAGCCACTCCCAGTACGGGTGCCAGGCCGGGTGCGGCTCGCCGAGGTGGTGGTACAGCAGGGACGGGACGGTCAGCGGCAGCGGCAGCCACCACAGCACCGTGGCCACACCGATCAGACCGTTCACAGTGCCGCGGCTGCGGCGTCCCTCGGTGCGTCGGCTGACCCAGCCGAAGACCAGCCAACCGGCCACCGCGCCCAGCACCGTGCCGAGCACTCCGGCGGGGACCACCAGGGGTGGCGGCGCGCGGTGCAGCTCAACCGAGAGGTAGCTGGCGTCGACGGCTGTCTGCGAGGAGATCGAGGCGTTCAGGATGGTGTCGTCACGGCGGGCGGTCAGCGCGGTGTCGGTGACCGCCTGCGGGGTGGCGCACATCTTGTCCGCGCAGCTCACGCGGTCGGACACCTGTGGGTCGTACACCCGCCAGCCGGCACCGGTCAGGCGCTCCCGGGCCACCGTGACGATCTGCTCGGCGGGGACCGGTGGCGCGCCGAGGGCACCGGCGCCGGTGGCGCTCTCCTGGTACTCGCCACCGTCACCGAGCACCAGGGTCTTGACCGTCGACAGGCGCAGCGCGTGCCCGTAGACGACGAAGAGCGCCGGCGGGGTGTCGATCTCGCCGAGGTCGTGGCCGGGAAAGACCTCGGTGAGGATGGCGGCGGCCTCGGCCCGGTCGGGTTGCGGTCGGGAGGTCTCCCAGGCGGCCCGGCTGGCCAGGGCACCGGTGAAGAGGCCGCAGACGACAGCGGCGAGCGGCACCCAGGCGACGGCGGGGCCGCTGACCGGGCGGCCGAGGCGGCGCAGCAGCCGCCGCGCGAACCGGGTGGCCGGCGCGGTGCCGCTCACGGACATGTCCACCCTCCGGCGTGAAGATCAGGCGGAGCGACAGTACATCGACCAGGGGTCCCGGCGCGTCCCCCCGATCACCGCCGACCGTGGCCGGGATCGGCCAGGATAGGCGGGTGGCCGGTCACGGCCGCGACGAGGAGGGTGGGCGATGCGGGTACGTGGACGGTTGACCCGGGGGCGGCGTGCTCGTGCGGGGGCGGTGGTGACCGCGTTGCTCGCGGGCGTGCTGCCGCCGGCCGTGGTGCTGGTGCCGGGCGCTGCCACGGCGGGCGCGGAGGCGGCGACGCCGGTCTGCCAGGTGCGCGACGACCGGCTGCGCGAGATCTCCGGGATGGTGGCCACCGACGACGGGTACGTGGTGATCAACGACGGGGCCGACGACGAGGCCCGCCGCCGGATCTTCTACCTCGACCAGCGCTGCACCGTGGTGCGCACCGTCTCCTTCCCGTCCCGGCCCCGCGACACCGAGGACCTGGCCGTCGGCCGGGACGGCACAGTCTGGGTCGCCGACATCGGTGACAACGACCGCTCCCGGCCGACGGTCGGCGTGTGGCGGCTGGCACCGGGGGCGAAGCGGCCGGTGCTGCACCGGATGACCTACCCGGACCGTCCGCACGACGCCGAGGCGCTGCTGCTCGACGCGTCCGATCGGCCGCTGATCGTCACCAAGGGCGGCAGTGGCACTGTCTTCCTCTACGCGCCGGCCACCGCGCTGCGGCCGGACGCGACGACGCCGCTGACCGCGCTCGGCCAGGTGACAGTGCCCTCGACCACGACCAGCAACCCGTTCTCGTTCCTGGGGCGCGGCGTGATCACCGGCGCGGCGAACGCGCCGGACGGACGGCGGGTGGTGCTGCGCAGCTACGCCGACGCCTTCGAGTACGACGTCCCCGACGGCGACGTCGTCCGCGCGTTGACCACCGGCACCCCGCGGATCACCCCGTTGCCGGACGAGCCCCAGGGCGAGTCGATCACCTACAGTCGCGACGGCCGGTCGTTGCTGACCGTCTCCGAGTCCGCTGGTCAGCCAGCCGGCACCCGCTCGACGATCCTGCGCTACCCGGCGACGGCCACCACTGTCACCGCCGCGCCCTCCACGGAGTCCGTCGACCCGGTGTCGCCCCCCACGGCGGTCCGGCCGGCCGCCGGAGAGGCCGGCGCAGGGGGTGGGCGGGCCTGGCCGCTGGCCCTCGGCGCGGGGACCCTGCTGATCCTGCTCGGGTTCGGCGGCGTGCTGTGGTGGAGACACACCGCGCGCCGCTGAGCGGGCCGGGCCTGCGGCAGGATGGGGGGATGTCCGTCCTGTCCATGTTGCGCCACCCGATCATCGCCGCCCCGATGGCGGGTGGCCCGTCCACGCCCGCGCTGGTGGCCGCCGTGTCCGCCGCGGGTGGGCTGGGCTTCCTCGCCGCCGGGATGATCGACACCGGCCGGCTGCTCGCCGACGTCGCCGAGGTCCGCTCGCGTACCGATCGGCCGTTCGGTGTGAACCTCTTCCTGCCCGACCCCGGCGGCGTCGACGAGGCCGCCATCCGGGCGTACGCCGAACGGCTCGCCCCGCAGGCCGCGCGACGCGGCGTGAGCCTGGGCGAGCCGGTGGGCGGCGACGACGCGTACCCGGAGAAGCTGGCCGCGCTGCTCGCGGACCCGGTCCCGGTCGTGTCCTTCGTGTTCGGGCTGCCCGACCGGGCGGCGGTCACCGCCCTGCGCGAGCGGGGCACCGAGGTGTGGGCCACCGTCACCCGCCCGGACGCCGCGACCGCCGCCGCCGACCTCGGTGTGAACGCGGTGGTGGTGCAGGGCACCGAGGCCGGCGGGCATCGCGGCGGTCTGCCGGACGACGACGACTACGGGTTGCTGCCGCTGCTCCGGCTGACCACCGCCCGCTGCGACCGGCCGCTGGTCGCCGCGGGTGGCCTCGTCGACGGCCCCTCGGTGGCCGCCGTGCTGGCCGCCGGCGCTGCCGCCGCGCAACTCGGCACGGCCTTTCTGCGCTGTCCAGAGGCGGGCAGTTCGCCGATGCACCGGGCGGCGGTGGCCGGTGCCGCACCGACCTCGTTGACCCGGGCGTACACCGGTAAGCGGGCCCGTGGCGTGGCCAACGACTTCCTGCGGGAGCACGACGCGGTGGCACCGCGTGGTTACCCCCAGGTGCTGCACCTGACGCGGCCCCTGCTCGCCGCCGCCCGGCGCGACGCGGACACATCGGTGGCCAACCTGTGGGCTGGGCAGGCGCACCCGCTGGCCCGGGACGTGCCGGCGGCGCAGGTGGTGGCCGAGGTGAGCGCGGACGCCCGTGCCGCGCTGGCCACAGTGGTCGAGCGGTCCAGCCGCTGGGGCTGACCAGGACGTCGGCAACCAGCTCGGGCGGGCGGGACAGGCCGGGCGGGCAACCCGTTAGAGTCTCGCCGTGATCGAGATCGGTGCGCAGGTCGAGCTGTCCCACCCGGCTGAGCGGGTCTGGCGCGCCCTGACCGATCGGGAGTTGCTCGGCCGGTGGTTCGCCGAGGCCGAGATGGTCGAGGGCGTACCGGACCGGATACTGCTGCGCACCGCCGGCCTGCCCGGCTTCCAGGCCGACGTCGAGGTCGAGGTCACCGAGCGGCAGGAGCCGGACCTGCTCGTGCTGGCCTGCGACGAGGCCGGTCGGCTCAGCGAGGTGACCTGCGACGTCACGACCACAACTCAGGGCTGCCGGCTGGAGGTGCGGGAGGTCACCACGCACGGCGGGTGGTCGGTCGAGCAGCAGAAGCCGCGCGAGCAACAGCTCCGGCAGGCGCTGACGGTACGACTGCCGGCCATTCTCGACTGGCTCGCCTTCCAGCAGGTCGACCTGCGCCGGGCCGACGGTGGGATGACCGCGGAACTGCCGCTGATCGGCGTACGCGGCAGGGCCGGCCGCAACCCCCGTCGGCGTCGCACGCTGGTCGCCGTGGTCGCCGGGGCCGTGCTGCTGGCGGGGACGGTGGCATGGGTGACGTTGCCGCCCGATTCGAAGCCGGTCGCCGCGCCCGCACCGACCGCGACCGCGTCCGCGTCGCCGACCGCGACGGCCGGCAGGGCGACGATCGTCTCCACGGCGACTCCCTCGGCGCGCACCTCCCGGGCCACCGCATCGGCGACCACCCGGCCGAGCCGGACCCCGTCGGCGAAGCCCTCGCTGACGCCCACGTCGGCGGCGCCACCTCCGCCACCGGCGCCCGTCACGGCCCGCTACGAGACCGAATCCGACCGACTGTTCGGCTACACCGGAGAGATCGTGGTCGGCAACCCTGGCGGCGCACCGGTGGCGGACTGGGCAGTGGTGGTCACCCTCGCCGAGGGCACCACTGTCGACGACGTCGACGGCGCGAACTGGCGACAGGACCGACGGGTGGTCACCTTCACCGGAGCCGCCGTGGCGGCCGGGGGATCCCAGACGATCAGCTTCGACGTCCGCGACAGCCGGCCGAACGCCCGGGAGCCGGAGAGCTGCACGATCGGCGGGCAACAGTGCGCGGGCCTCTGACTAGGCTGCCGTCATGGCACTGCTGCACAGGGCGACCCTGCACCCCATGAAACTGGACCTGCTGACGGCCTGGCTGCCCACCCGACAGTGGTTCGCCGGACCGAGCGGTGTCGAGCTGGTCAGCCGGGGCGCCTACCGCTTCGACGACCCGGACGGCGAGGTCGGCATCGAGACGATGCTGGTCGGCGCCGCCGACGGGCCGGTCCACCATGTTCCGCTCACCTACCGCGCCGCGCCCCTCGATGGTGCGGACGGCTGGCTGGTCGGCACCACCGAGCATTCGGTGCTCGGCCGGCGCTGGGTGTACGACGGCTGCGTCGACCCGGTCTACGCGGCCGCGCTCGCCCACGCGATCCTCACCGGCAGCGGTCAGGCGGAGCAGTACTTCGAGGTCGACGGCCGGCGCGAGGTGCGTGAGCCGACGGTGACGGTCGTCGTCGACGGCGCCGCCGCCCAGGTGCCGGCCGTCGGCGCGGTGCGACGGGTGGTCGACGAGGACCGCACGCTCATCGCCACCGACACCGTCGAGCTGGTCGTCGTGCGCCGGCCGGGGGCCGGGGCCGACGGGTCGACCGGGGGCACGCTGAGCGGCAGTTGGGACGGTCAGCCGACGACCGTTCCGCTGGCGTACGCCAGGACGCGCTGATCCGTGTGCGGTGGGCGGCCCGATCGAACGGGCCGCCCACCGCTGTCACCACTGTGCCGGAGGCGGGGGCGGCGACACGGGCGGCCGGTCGTCGCAGGTGATGGTGTTGGGCAGCAGCCACGGCGCGAGCCACCCGCCGTCGTTGCCGCCGAGGTCGGTCAGCGTGAACTCCGAACCGGCCGGGGTGAAGTGGAACGATCCGCAGTTGTTGACGCCGACCGCGCCCACGTTGCGGGCGTCCACGTTGGCGAACGAGGCGGACCCGGCAGCGCGGGCGCTGAGCACCGAGGTGCCGGTGCCGTCGACCCGGACGTCCCGGAACCGCGCGTCGTTGATCGAGTAGAGGTCCTTCACCGGCCAGTCGCTGACCAGCATGATCGCGTTGTACGTGTTGTCCAGGTACGCGTCGCCGGTCACCTCGATGGGCGCCTCGATGCTGCGATCCAGGGCGAAGACCCAGATCGCGCCCAGCCCGATGTTCCAGTTCAGCTCGTACGTGCCGGCGCGGGCCGTGGTGTTGTTCGTGAAGCGCAGGTGCCCGGTGAACGGCTCCGCGCCGAAACGGGCCCCGGCGTGCAGGCCGCTGCCCTCGCGTACCGGGTCGGCGACCAGGTTGTGCGAGACGGTGGTGTCGGTGCCGCCGTAGATGGCGATGCCGTTGGCCAGCGTCGGTGACTGCACGGTGTTGTGGTCGAACGTGTTCCGTGCGTTGGCCGTCTTCTCCGACCACATCGCCAGGCCGTCGTCGCCGGTGTTGCGGACGAAGTTGTGCGACACGAGGGAGTCGGTCACGCCGGTGTGGAAGTTGAGCGCGTCGGCGATCTGGTCGACGATGATGTTGTTGGTGACGCGGACGTTGCGCATCGGGCCGTCGAACCACAGACCTGCCTTGGTGTGGTGCAGGTAGAGCCCGTCGATCGTGGAGTCGCTCATCGCCCCACCGATCGCGTTGACCTGGTCGGTGTCGATGCGTTCCCGCACGTCGCCCTCGATCGCGAAGCCGGAGAGGTGCACGTTGCGGCTGCCGCCGTCGGCGGCGTCCCGCCCGTAGAACCCGACCCCGGTGTGCACGGAGCCGTCCGGCGCGGGGGTGGGCAGGGCGACCTCGCGGCCCTTGATCGTGGTGTACCAGTTGCCGGTGCCCTCGATGGTCACGTCGTCGACGATGATGTGCCGGTTGACCTGGTAGGTGCCCGGCGGGATGTAGACCTTGAGGTGGGCGCGCCGGGCGAAGGCGATGGCCCGGTCCAGCGCGTCGGCGGAGTCCCGCCGGCCCGTGGGGTCGGCGCCGAAGGCGAGCACGTTCGCCGCGAGCAGTCGGACGTGCGGCGGTGCCACCAACTCGGAGTCGAGCAGGTCGATGACCGTCCAGGCGGCGGCGCTGCCGGGCGGCGCGGTGAGCCGGACCTTGTCGCCGGCCCGGTAGGTACGCCCGAGCAGCAGCCGCTGCTCGTCGTAGAAGTGGGTGGGCCGGAACGGCTTGGTGATGCTCGGGTACGGCGTGGTGGCCGACGGCACGCACTGGCACTCGGTGATCCACCAGTCCGGGTGCAGCAGCCCGGCCTGCGGGTCGTTGGTGAACGGGTACTGGTTGTAGAGCCACGAGTACTGCGATGTGAGCGTCATGGTGCGCAGGTGCTTGCCGTTGACGGCGACCCGCAGCGGCGCGGTGATCCCGCCACCCTGCGGCGCGTCCGGGATGCTGTACCGCACGGTGATCCCGTTCGCCGCGCTGGGCAGGACGAATTCCACGTACTCCCCGGGGGTGAGCCGGACCGCCCGGCGGCCGGAAGCCTCCGCGGGCAGCGTGTAGGCGGTCCGGTCGGGCCCGATGATCTCGCCGTTGGTGCGGGCGTTCTCTGCTTCCTGCTCGAGGAAGTCGACGTCCGCGCCGCGTCCGGCGACCAGCGCCGGATCGAGGGCGGCCCGGGTGACCACCGGCTGCGCGCCGGCGGACGCGGGTGGACTGGCGACGGCCGCGGTGGGTCCGGCGACCAGCACGGCGAGACCGGCCGCGAGCGCGACGGTGGTGCCGCTGGGCCGGCCGGGGCGTCCCCGCGCCGGCGTGAGGCTGCGAAACATCGGTGACCCTCCTGGGTGGGTGGTGGTGGAGGTCCGCCTGGCGTCCCCCCGACGCCCGACATTGATCGCCATGATGCAGCACCAGACAGGGCGCTGCAAGACAACTATCGAACAACGAAAATAAACGACTATCAGGCCGCAAGAAATGGACGGTCGACGAGTTGAGGTGCCGCGCGTCACCTGCCCCCCACCAGCTCACGCCCGGCGTAGGCTGATCCGCGTGGATCAAGAAGACCGGATTGCCCTCTTCCTCGACTACGAGAACCTCGCGCTGGGCGCGCGCGACCATCGCGGCGGCGCGGCCTTCGACTTCCGGCCCATCGCCGACGCGCTGGCCGAACGAGGTCGGGTGGTCGTCCGACGGGCGTACGCCGACTGGTCCTACTTCGACGAGGACCGCAGGATGCTCACCCGCTCCCACGTCGAGCTGATCGAGATCCCGCAGCGGATGGGCGCGTCCCGTAAGAACGCCGCGGACATCAAGATGGCCGTCGACGCGATCGAGTTGGCGTTCGAACGCGACTACATCTCCACCTTCGTGATCTGCAGTGGTGACAGCGACTTCACCCCGCTGGTGCACAAGCTGCGCGAGCTGAACAAGCGGGTCATCGGCGTCGGGGTCGAGGGGTCCACCTCGGGGCTGCTTCCCCCGGCGTGCGACGAGTTCCTGTACTACGACCGCTTGGAGGGCGTGGACATCCCGCCGGCCCGTGGTCGGCGCGCTCGTCCCGCCACCCGGCAGGCCGGCGCCGAGCAGCGCCCACCCGAGCCGGAGCAGGAGCAGGAGCGTCGTACACAGGAGG
The DNA here is from genome assembly GCF_044456785.1 of Micromonospora sp. NPDC050795. Taxonomy (NCBI): domain Bacteria; kingdom Bacillati; phylum Actinomycetota; class Actinomycetes; order Micromonosporales; family Micromonosporaceae; genus Micromonospora; species Micromonospora sp. NPDC050795. The sequence goes on from NZ_JBITGE010000009.1 coordinate 198,130, forward strand.
CGGAGCCCGATCGGGATGTGGACGCCCTCGCGGTGCTCGTCGCCCAGTCGGTCGCCGGGTTGCAGGGCAGCGCCAACGGCGAGGTCACCGCCTCCCGGCTCAAGCGGACCCTGTTGCGCAAGGACCCCACCTTCAGCGAGTCCGACTACGGCTTCCGCACCTTCGGCGAACTGCTGCGCCACCTCGCCGAGCGCAACGTGATCGAGCTGGCCGAGGGGCCGGCGAAGGGTGACCCCGAGGTCTCACTGCCCGAGCACGGCGACCGGGAGGTGGCGTTCGGTCTGCTCCGCGGCGTCGTGGCGGAGCTCGGTAGCGGCGGCAACCCGGTGGCGTTGTCCGGGTTGAAGAACCAGGTACGCCGGGCCCGCCCCGACTTCAGCGAGAAGAAGCTCGGCTACCGCAGCTTCCTGCAGTTCTGCAAGGCCGCCGCCACCGCCGGCGTACTGGACCTGCGCTGGAGCCCCGAGGCCGACGACTACCTCCTGACGACCCAGGGGTGACGGCCCGACCGGGCCAGGCGGCCTCCGCCGGCCATTGACCGTCGTCGAGCGGGAGTGCCGAGCCTGCCCATAGGGTGGGCGGTAGGGCAGTCCCGAGAGGCGAGGTGAGGGTCGGCATGTCGGGACGTGGCGAATGGACACTCGTCGGGCGCGACGACGAGCTGAAGACCATCGAGGACGTCGTGTCGGCGCGCCTGCCCGGGCTCGTGCTGGTCGGCGACGCCGGGGTGGGCAAGACGCGTCTGCTGCGCGAGGCGCTGACCCGCGCCGCCGAGAACGGCGTGGAATGCCACCGGGTCTCGGCGACCGGCGCGGCGCGGTCCATCCCGTTCGGTGCCGTCTCCCATCTGATACCCGCGCCGACCGGGTCCCGTTCCGACCCGGTGGGGTTGGTGGTCAGCGTCGAGCGGGACTTCGCCCGCCGGGCCGGCGAACGGCCAGTGGTGATCGGCATCGACGACGCGCACCTGCTGGACGAACCCTCGGCCGGGCTGCTGCACCAGCTCGCCGTGCACCGGCTGGCGGTCGCGGTGGCGACGGTCCGGGCCGGCGAACCGCTCTCCGACGCCCTCACCTCGCTGTGGGCTGGATCGGGCCGGCGTCTGGACGTACGCCCGTTGCCGGCAACCGCCGTGGAGCACCTGCTCGACGAGGCGGCGCCGGGTCCGCTCGACGCGATCAGCCGCCGTCGGCTGACGCGCCTCGCCGACGGCAACCCCCTCCTGCTGCGGGAGCTGCTGGCCGACGCGATCGACACCGGTGGGCTCCGCGAGTCGCGCGGAGTGTGGCGGTGGCGCGGCACCGCGTCGGGCAGCCCTCGCCTGGCCGAGCTGGTCAGTGCCCGGCTACGCGCACTGGAACCCGCCGCCCGGCAGGTGCTCGAGGTGGTGGCCTGCGGCGAACCACTACCGCTGGCCCTGCTGGAACGATGTACCGACCCCGCCGCCATCGAGGCCGCCGAGCGGAGCGGCATGGCGGTCGCGGAACACTCCGGCGCCCGGACGGCCCTGCGCATGGCGCACCCGCTCTACGGTGAGGCGCTCCGGGCCAGCATGCCGGCCAGCCGCTCCCGCACCGTGTTCGGGCAACTCGCCGACGTGCTGGCCGGCATGCCGCTGCGCCGCCGCGACGACGCGCTGGTCGCCGGGGTGTGGCAACTGCGCTCGGGAAGCGTCCGCCACCCGGGCATCGCGCTCGCTGCCGCCCGCCAGGCGCTCGAACGGTTCGACATCGACCTGGCCGAGCGTTTGGTCCGCACGGCGTACGACGCGGGGCAGGGCTGGGAGGCGCAGTGGCTGCTGGCCCGGGTCCTGCAATACCAGGCACGGAGCCAGGAAGCGTTCGACATGCTTCCGCCGACCCCGCCGCCGGGTAGCAAGCGGCTGGCGATCTGGGCGATCACCAGGGCCGGGCTGCTCTACTGGGGGCTGGATCGGATCGACGAGGCACACGAGACGCTGCGGATGGTGCCGGAAGGCGCGCCGGGCCACGACCTCACCGAGGCCACCCGATCGTGGGTGCTGTTCTACGACGGGCGGTGCGAGGCGGCGCTGGAGGTCGGCCAGGCCGTGTTGAACCGACCCGACACCGGCGTCCGTGCCGCCAGCTGGGCGACAATGGGGGCCGCGTCGGCGGCCGGGATGCTCGGTCGACTCGGTCTTGCCGCGGACCTGGCCGAGCAGGGCCGGGCGGTGCTCGCCGCCGAGCCCGAGCGGCTGCCGTGGAACGAGGCCCAGGTCGGCCTGGGGCTCTGCTACGCCCGTTACGCCACCGGGGATCTGACCGGGGCAGCCGAGCTGGCCGACCAGGGCTATCGCGACGCAGTGGCCAGCGACGCGCGGGGGATGGTCGCCGTCTGGGCGGGGTTCCGGGGGATCATCGGCAAGACGCAGGGCCGGCTCGACGCCGCCGAGGCGGACCTGCGGGAGGCCATCGCGTTGGTGGAGGAGAACGACCAGTACCACCTGGTACGCACCTACTGGGCCGAACTGGCCGGCGTCCGTGCCCTCGCCGGCGACCTGCCGGGCGCCCGCCGGTGGCTGGCCGCGGCCGACGCGCGGGCCCGAGCCGCCAACCGACTCTTCCACCCCTGGGTGGAAATGAATCGAGCCTGGGTGGAGGTGGCCCAGGGCGATCTCACCGCCGCGATCCGAACCGCCCGCAACGCCGCCGATCTGGCCCGGGACAGTGAGCAGCCGACCATCGAGGCGGTGCGCTCTACGAGTGCGCCCGGTTCGGCGGGCCGGAACCGGTGCGGGACCGGCTGGCCGACCTGGCCGACCGGATCGGCGGGATCGCGGCCACGCTCGCCAGAGCGGCCGACGGTCTGGCCCGCGATGACGGGCCGACACTGGAGACGGCTGCTGACGACCTCGTCGCCCGTGGCCACACCCTGCTTGCGGCCGAGGTGCTCGGTGCGGCTGCCCGTGCGTACGCCCGGCACGGCCGACCACGGGTGGCGGTGGCACAACGGGCCGCGACGCTGGCCCGGGAATGCCGGTCCGTACGCACGCCACTGCTCGCCGCCAACGCTCCGGGTGCCGAGCAGGCGACGCTCACCCGTCGGGAGCGGGACGTGGCCATGCTCGCCGTGACGCTGCCCAGCCGCAGCATCGCCGACCGGCTCGGACTGTCCGTCAACACCGTCAACAACAACCTGGCCCGGGTGTTCACCAAGCTCGGCGTCCGCAACCGCAAGGAGCTGGCCGTCGTGCTCGGCCACGACCAACCTGCGGTGCTGAGCAGGTCACCCGTCGCACTCCACCGTCCACAGTAGGTAAGGACGACTGATCTACCGGGTTACCGGACGCATGCCTACCGTGCGGTAACACCCACCGGTGCATTTCAGTCCCTGGAGGACGGCATGAGCCAACTGGATCCGAGCGGACCGCCAGGACCGCGACCCACCAGGTCAGTCCACACCCACAATGCCTTCTTCGCCGCCATGATGGCGGTGATGGTCGTGGCGGTCACCACGGCGGTCGCCACGGCGGCCGGCGGTGCCCCGTCCGCCCCCGCCGCGGCGAAACCGGAACCGGTGTCGTACGAGGCGCCGCCGTGCACCCGTCAGTTGGAGGGCACCACCTGGCTGCTCGACCCGTGCGTCAAGCCAGGCGGGAAACTCCCCGCCGAGGTCGAGGCGCGGCTCGCGCAGATCCGTACTCACGCTGCCGCCGCCACCACCGACTGCCCGGACCCGACGGAATCACCGTCGGCCTCGACGTCGCCGACCCGGGCAACCCGTCCGCCGGTGACCGCCGATCCGGTCGTGCTGCGGGCACCTGGCGCGACCGCGACCGCGCCCACCTCGACAGCGTCGCCCACCAGCACGGCGTCGCCCACGGCCACCGGGTCGCCCTGCCCCTCGGACAGTGCCTCGCCGTCCGGCTCCACCTCTCCGTCGGGTACGTCCTCGCCGTCCGGGAGCGCGTCGCCGTCGGACAGCGCCTCACCCTCGGACAGCGCGTCGCCGTCGGACAGCGCGTCGCCGTCGGACAGCGCGTCGCCGTCGGACAGTGCCTCGCCGTCCGACAGCGCCTCACCGTCGGACAGCGCCTCGCCCTCGGACAGCGCGTCGCCGTCCGGTAGTGCCTCCCCGTCGGACAGCGCGTCGCCGTCCGGCAGTGCCTCGCCATCAGATTCGGCGTCTCCCAGCGAATCGGCGTCCCCCACCGAGCCGACCGATCCGACCGACCCGCCCACCGGACCCACCGGAGGACCCCCGCCGCCGCCACCCCCGCCGCCGACCGGCTGCCCGAACGTGAGCGGCAACCCCACTCTGGTGGACGCGAACAAGGACCGGATCCGCTGCCGGGAGGTGCAGACGGTGTCCGACGACACGGTCCTGACCCTCACCGGGGACTCGATCAGCTCGGCGCACCACCAGTTCGGCTTCGGTGTGGGCCCCGGCTGCCCGATGACCTCGTTCGACGGCCGTGGCATGCCCGGCAACAACGGCGTCTACAGCTACGGGCGGCGCTACTTCGACATGGACGGCAGCGTCGTCGACTACGACAACTACGCCCGCACCGGTTACGGCACCGGTGACATCATCGCGGGCCGCGCCGGTCCCGACGCCTGCGGCAACGCCTGGGGGCGGGTGGCCAGCCCGCTCGGCCTCGCCACCGCACGGATCGCCAAGGCCAAGGCGGACGGGCACAACGCGTACCACGCCACCACCGGCGGCGTGAACAACACCAACTGGACCACGGTCCTGACCCGGCTGGCCATGTGTCGTGGTCTCGAGTTCGCGGCGGAAACCCTGGACCCCTACGGGGTGTTCCGCTTCGAGTGGGCCGCGGTGGGCGGTAAGGCGGGCATCGTCACCGGCGGAGGCGGCTGCAACTTCTGGCTCGACCTGCCGGCCGGCGAGGACTACTACATCAACATCGGGGTGCCGCGCTACGACGGCCCGGCGCAGTACGCAGGCGTCACCGCCGACGCCACCACCATTGTCAACTCACTGCTCGGCGCCGGGGCGGACAAGGTGGTGTGGATGCTGTACTACGACATCACTCCGGCCAACATCGACGTCGGCCAGTACGCCTGGGCCAAGCTCAAGTCTCTGCTGCCGACCGCGACGCACTCGTACCTGCCGGCGGCGCCGGTGTCGACACTGCAACCGCTGATCGATCCGCTCTGGGTGGGCAGCGTGCGCGGCGTGATCAGTGATCTCAACTGGGCCATCCAACTCGGCGTCCCGTTCGACCCCGCCGTCCGGGTTGCGATGCCGCCGCCGTTCACTCCCGGTGACCTTCAGATCACCGCCGAGGGTGGCTCGCCGCACCCCAGCCCCTCCGGGCAGGACGCCTTGGCCAACACCCTGGCAGGGGTACTCGGCGGCATGTGAATCGCGCCTGATTCGTTACTCAGGACGGGGAGGAGCCGCCGTTGCGGCTCCTCCCCGGTAACGGTCAGGTTGAAGTGCGCCGGATTTACGACTATCGCCCTACTATCAACCCTCCTGCGCCGTACCCTCCACGCAAGAATTGCTATACGGTCGGCGAATGAAGGTCGAGGAGCACTGGTGGAACGGAGACACGACCCCGCGCGGACGCCGGGACGTGTACATCCGTACTGACGGGCAGGGTTGGGAGGTCCGCGCCCAGATCGGTGGGGCGTCGGGTCGTGAGCGGGTGCAGCAGTGCCCAAGCCGGGCCTCGGCGGCCATCCTCGCCGACGCCTGGCGCGGCACCCACCCATCCTGGCGCGAGCTGAAGCAGCGCTGATCCGGCACCGGGCCGGGTCGGCAACGCTCCCGGGCTACAGCCCGGCGCGCCCGCCGACCGGCCCGGCGCTCGGTAACCACTGACCAACCCGACTACGGTCGCGCGCGGCTCAGCTGATTGGTGCGGGTAGCCCCCACGAACGTGCTCCACTGCTCGGGACGGAAACACAGCGCCGGGCCGGTCGCATCCTTGCTGTCCCGAACGCCGATCACGTCGGGCAGGTTGTCGGCCACCTCGACGCAGTTTCCCTGGGCGCTGCTGCGGGTGCTCTTGCGCCAACTGGCGCCGGTCAGATCAGTCATGGTGTTTCTCCTTGATGTTCTGCATGAGCTCACGGGACTTCGGCACGCTCAACGCCTCGGACGTGAGCGTCTTCCAGACGGCGGCGTACGCCTTGACCTCTTCAATCCGATCCAGATACAGCGCGCCGGACAATCCCTCGCTGTAGACGGTTGTCGGCTCGGCGGACCTGGCACCGCTGGTGGGAAAGTCGAGGATGACGAAGCTGCCAGCCACCGCGACCTGAGTCAGCCTGCTGCCGAGTGGCAGAAGCCTGATGGACACATTGGGTGTGTCGTCGGCCTTGATGAGTCGAGCTATCTGGTCGGCCATACCGGGAACGGCCCGGTGTAGTAGTGCCTCCTCCAAAATCACGTCCAGCGTGGGGGCGGCCGGCCTCTTCCTGGTGAGAATCCGCTGACGCTCGGTCCGCAGTTCGACCAGCTTGGCCACCTCCTCATCCGAATTCTCGGATCGGCTCCGTCCTACCTCAGTCGCGTACTGCGGCGTCTGCAGCAGGCCGGGGACCAGGGCATGCTCGTAGGTCCGAATGCGGCTGGCCGCTGATTCCAGCCCCACGTACAGCTCGAACCACCGCGGAATGATCTCGCCGTAGGCGTGGTACCAACCCTTGCTCTTGGACTCCCGAGCGAGACTCACAAGGACTTCGGTCATGTCGGAGGCGACACCGTAGAGGCGGCACATCTGGCCCACGTCCAGCGCCCGAACCGGGGTCTGCCCCGACTCGATCCGGTACATCTTGGCGCGCGACCACTCAAGGTCGGACGCGGCGGCCTCCAGGCCGATCCCTGCCTGCTCCCTGGTCTGTCGCAGTAGGCGACCGAGCTGCCGTCTCGGCACCGTCGAACCAGCCTCGGTCATCCGCACCGTCCTCTCGGTCTCATCCTGATGCGTCCTGTGGCGTTGATTGAGACGCCACACGCATCATTCCCCGAAATGCGCCATGCGTAGTGAACATCTCACGGCGAGTGTTGCAGGAGGAATCGTCGCTCCGGGATCGTGGCGGTTGTCTGGGCTGGTAGAGGGCGCTTCGCCGTCGGTCAATGCCCGGTGTTGGCGAAAGGGGACCATGATGATTGAGCAGTGGCGGCCCGAGCCTCCGTTCCTCGTGATCATGGCTGGCTATGTGATCGACCTTCACCACCGCGACGTCTGTAGCCGGTGCAGGCCGGACGGGACGTGTCCGAGACTGTCCGAGGCAGCCGAGCGTGTGGCGGCCTGGCGGAAACGCCGCAGGTGAGGCTCCAAGCGGCCGACCTCCTGCTGGTCGACCGGTCCGCGAGCCCGCAGTTCGTGGTGCCCATCAGGTTTCGGCTGATTCGGATCCTGCCGTTCGTCACTTACGACGGTTGGGCGTGGCTCGACGGATACCAGGTAAGCGTCGGCGGCCTGGCCATCGCTCGCCGGGAGATCTATGTCCAGCCGGCGAAACTCCGGAAGCTCGCCAGTGCGCCTCGCCGACCGCCCGCCCCGGGCTCTCTCGATCAAGTGATGAAAAGTAGGTCCCGGGGAGCGGGTTGAGCTACTTCTCATCACTTGATCAAGGCAGGTCGGCGGATCTCCGTGTCTCCGCCCTCAGGTCGGGTATCCGGAGGGCTGCCGGTCGCGCCCGATGGAGGTCGCCCATGTCGCAGGGTCCCGATGAGGAGTACCCCAGGATCGACGAGGAGGTCCGAGAGGCCGAGCGTCGGCTCGCCAGCCTCGGCACCTCGTCGGACGACGCGCTGACCGACGAGGACGCCCGCGCGCCGGACGATGCTCCCACCGAGGAGAACGCCGACTAGGTGTTCTGTCCATGGACGTTGGTGACGGGGCGTAGATCTTGAAATGGGTGAGGACCTCCGGGTGAGGTGGAGCTTGTCGAAGGTTCCGCAT